>CAYIOH010000754.1:0-2083 GCA_964364975.1 uncultured Bifidobacteriaceae bacterium | reverse complement strand
GGCCGGTGTTCATGAACGTGCCGGGCGAGAATTTCAAAGGAGTATATTCAGCCAACGAGTATCTGACGCGCGTGAACCTGATGGCCGCCTACCAGTTCCCCCACTCGGACACGCCCGTGCTACAAGGTAAACGCGTCGCCGTGGTCGGCGGTGGCAACGTGGCCATGGATGCCGTCCGCACCGCCAAGCGCCTCGGTGCGCAGGCGGCCATGATCGTTTACCGCCGCACGAAGCGCGAACTCCCCGCGCGCGCCGAAGAAGTCCACCACGCGGAACAGGAAGGAATTCAATTTCACTATCTCACCGCGCCCACTGAAGTTGTCGGCAACGACAAACGCTGGGTCACCGGCCTCACGTGCATCCGCATGGAACTGGGCCAACCGGACGCCTCCGGGCGCGCGAAGCCGGAGCCGGTGCCCGGCTCGGAATTCCTTTTGGAATGTGACGTGGTGGTGGTGGCCATCGGCACGCGGGCGAATCCACTGCTCACCGCGACCTGCCCGGAACTGAAGCTCAACAAGTGGGGCAACATCCTCGTTGACGCCGCTGGCATGACGAACATTCCGGGAGTGTTCGCAGGCGGCGACATCGTGCGCGGGGCGGCCACGGTGATTTTGGCAATGGGCGACGGCAAGAACGCGGCACGCTCGATTGATGCGTATCTCAACCCGGCGTCAATGGCGCCTTCGACAAATTGACGCGGCGCGGCGGAATCACGCCGGTTAATTCCCTGTCACCTGGGGCGACACATCCAGACAAACCCCTTCCTTCGTGTTGCGCGCGTAAATCCGGCCGTTGCTGACCACAGGCATCGTCCAACACTTGCCGCCCAGCGGTTGCGCGCGGGCGATTTCCCGGTAACGATCTGGCTTGGCTTCCACCAGCACCAGCGGACCACGGTCGCCCTGCACCAGCACGAGGTCGTCCACGAGGATGGTCGCGCCGCCGGAGCCAAAACCCGGCTGCGACCACATTTTTTTGCCCGTCGCGATTTCGGTGCATTCGAGCGGCGCCGTGCCGAATTGCTTGAAGCCGCAAATGCGGTAAAGGTAGCCATCTTTGCAAACCGGCGTTGTCCAATGACTCACCACGTCCTTGTTCCGCCAAAGCTCGCGGGCTTCAAAACCCGTCGTGGTCTTCTCGATGCGAACCGCCGCGCCGCCGACACCATAACCCGCCGAACAATAAACGATGTCCTGCCACACCACCGGCGAGGATGCCGTGGAGGTGACAAATGGAAACCCGTAGCGCCATAACACCTGACCGGTCGTCGCAGCCACCGAAACCAAGCCGGTTTGCGTAAAGAAAATCACCTGTCGCACGTCATGAATGGTCACCGGCACAGGCGATGCGTGCGTGGGCATGTCATCCTGCCCTTTCCAAACCAGCTTTCCATCGGTTTTGTTGAACGCCAGCAGCGACTGGCCGGAACCGCCGCCGATGGCATAAATCAAACCGCCGTCGAGGATGGGCGAGACCGCATTCTTCCATTTGATCACGCGCCCATTGAATTCTTTTACCAAATCATGCTGCCAGATCAGTTTGCCCGTCGCCGCATCAATGCACGTCAGCATCAAATACGAACCCAGAACGTAAACCCGATTGCCGTCCACGGTCGGCGTCGTACGCGGACCATCGCCGCCTTGATCGTCGTAGGTTGGCTGGCCCAACGGGGTGGACCAGATTTCCTTGCCGGTGTTCGCGTCAAAAGCAACCGCGACTTCACGATCCTGTCCGGCGACGTTGCGTTGAATGAAACAAAATGCCTTCCCCCCGCTCACGGCGAACGAGCCGAAACTCGGCCCCAATGGTGACTTCCAAATGACGCGCGGCCCTTCCTGGGGCCACGTCTTCAAAATCTTCTCCGGCGACGAACCATCGTGATTGGGCCCGCGATATTGCGGCCAATCGGCAGCGGAGATAGACGTGCGAACGCAGAGGAGCGCGAGAATAAGTGGCCAGGTAGATCGCCGCACTGCGTGCGTGCCGTCGGCCAATCGCAGTTTTGCGGCGCGCGCGGAGTGGCGCGCCCTACCGGGAAAGCCGGGTGAAGATTTTGTGTTCATGTGTAATTTATGGGGTT
>CAYIOH010000753.1:0-2094 GCA_964364975.1 uncultured Bifidobacteriaceae bacterium | reverse complement strand
GAACAGGATTGTTATGGCAAGAATTTGTGAATTGACCGGGATACGTCCCATGAAGGGCAGCATCATCTGGCGCAGCGGCAAGCCCAAGAAGCAGGGCGGCATTGGCACGCACATCACCGCCATTACCAAGCGGCGTTTCCTGCCCAACCTTCAGCGCGTCAAAGCCGTCATCAACGGCGAGGTGCGCTATATTCGCGTCTCGGCCAAGGCGCTCAAGCAGGGCCTCGTCGTCAAAGCGCCCAAGCGTAACTGGAAAAAGCCCGAAACGGCGGCCAAGTAACTCTTCTGCGGAAATTTCCGAACGCGAGGTCGAAGCGGCCTCGCGTTTTTGTTTTTGGGCAACGCGAACGGTCGTCCTGTGTTAGTTTGAGTAGTAACATGCTGGCGACCGATTCGGGAAAGTCATTCGCCAAACGTGGAGAACGTTGTGCCGCCTCAACGACAAATCGGCCTCGTGAGCGCGACCGCGCTGGTCGTGGCCAGCATGGTCGGTTCGGGCGTGTTCACCACGAGCGGCTTTCTGCTTGCCGATCTCCACTCTCCGCTGCGCGTGCTGGCCGCGTGGCTTGTGGGTGGTGTACTGGCAATGCTGGGTGCACTTTGCTATGGCGCGTTGGCGCGGCGCTTTCCGGAATCGGGCGGAGAATACCTCTTTCTTACCCGCACATTGCATCCTGCGGCTGGGTATGTCGCCGGATGGGTTTCGTTACTTGTGGGCTTTTCCGCTCCACTGGCCGCAGTCAGCCTGGCCTTCGGCGAATACTTGAAGGACTGGCTGCCCGCTTCGACACCGCGTTTGACCGGCTCGGGTTTGCTGCTGCTGTTCGCTGCGGTGCATGGAATTCACATCCAACGCGGCGCGTGGGTGCAGAACGCCGCGGTGCTGGTCAAACTATTGTTGATCGTCGTACTGCTTGCGTTCGCGTTTGGCCGGCTTGAAATTGGGTCCGCTTCGCCCACGGAGAATTTTTCCATCGCCGCGTTTGGCGTGTCGTTGGTCTGGGTTTCTTTCAGTTATTCCGGCTGGAACGCGGCGACTTATATTGGTGCGGAAGTCCGCGATCCGCAACGAAACCTGCCGCGGGCGATGGCGCTGGGCGCGGGTCTTGTGACGCTGCTGTATCTGGCGATCAACGCCGTATTCGTTTACGCCGCGCCCGCCGAGAAACTGGCCGGCAAGCTGGAGGTCGCGCGCATCGCGGCGGATTCCCTCGGCGGCGCGATGCTGGCCAACCTCGTCACAATACTGATTGCGCTCGCGCTCGCCACCTCCGCCTCGTCCATGCTCATGGCCGGCCCGCGTGTTTATGCGCGGATGGCCGACGACGGTTGTTTGCCGCGCTGGTTGCAATTCCCTGAACAAGGCCCGCCGCGCGCGGCGATAATTTTTCAGACTATCCTCGCTCTGGCCATGTTGTGGTCGGCCAGCTTCAAAGGGTTGCTCACTTACATCGGTTTCACGCTCGGCCTGTGCACGGCGGCAGCGGTGGCCGGACTGATTCGCCTGCGATTGAAGGAAGGTTCGTCGGTGCGCGTTCCCGGTTGGCCGTGGGCGCCAGCGATTTTCGTTCTGGCGGTTCTGGCCATGACGGGTTTCACCATGGCGCGACAGCCGGTCGAAAGCGCGGTCGGCCTGGCCACGCTGGCGATTGGTTTTGGCGCGTGGCGATTCACCCGTGGCGCGCACAGGCAATAAGGATTATGCTTTCTATCGTGCAAACCTTCGCGCTTCTGGCGAGTCTGCTGTTCACCGCGTCGTGGACGAACGTCGCAAACAGTTCGGAGGAGGCGCGCTTCGCGGCGGCGCGCGAACGGATGATGCGCGACCAACTCGCGAGCGCGTGGCGTGGCATCACGAATTCGCGCGTGCTGGCGGTCATGGGCAAAGTGCCGCGCCATGAATTCGTCCCGGACGATTTTCGGTCGCAGGCCTACAGCGATGGTCCGTTGCCCATCGGCTTCGGGCAAACCATTTCCCAGCCGTACATCGTCGCTTTCATGACCGAAAAACTTGAGCCGAAACCAACCGACCGTGTGTTGGAAATCGGGACCGGCTCCGGCTACCAGGCGGCCGTGCTCGCCGAACTGGTGAAA
>CAYIOH010000752.1:0-2097 GCA_964364975.1 uncultured Bifidobacteriaceae bacterium | reverse complement strand
GAGAAATTGTCCGCTGTGGCCCGCTCCCTTGCGCGACTGATAAACCCGCGCCGCCGCCGCGCTGCGGTGATGTCCGTCCGCGATATACAAGAACGGAATCTTTCCGAATTGTTCCGCGATGAACTTGACGCCCGCCGCGTCGCCGACGGTCCACGCCGTGTGACGCACGCCGTCCTTCGCGGTGAAATCCACTTCGGGTTGCTCGTTGATTTTCTTCGCTACGAACTCGTTCATGGCCGCAACCGCGCGATACGTCAAAAACACCGGGCCGGTTTGCGAATTGAGCGCCTCGATGTGGCGTACGCGGTCGTCTTCCTTGTCGGGACGGGTGAACTCGTGCTTCTTGATGATGCCGCTCAGGTATTCCTCGCAGTTCGCGGTGGCGACGAGGCCAACCTGCGCGTGTTTGCCCATGATCTGCTGGTAAAGATAGAAGCACGGCTGCGCGTCCTGCCGGAGCGCGCCCTGCGAGATGAGTTTGGTGAAATTCTCCTTCCCCTTCGCGTAAACTTCCGGCGCGTAGAAGTCCGTGCCCGGCGGCAGATCAATTTCCGGCTTGCTGACGTGCAGAAAGCTCAACGAATTCCCGACAGCGAGTTGCCGCGCTTCTTCCGACGACATCACGTCGTAGGGCAATTCGCAGATGCGCCCGGCCAGTTCAGGTTGCGGTCGCAGTGCGGCAAAAGGTTTGATGGTTGCCATGAATGTGGCGGGAAGATAGGCCGCCACGATGCCGAACGCACGCAGAAATCAATTCCAGATCGGTTGCGCCTACGAAAAACGAGTTGCGCAAGGTTGATGAACAACCTTGCGCAGAATCTCCTTGAGCTTCGAAACGAAGTGAATCCCGGGTGGACTATTTATCACCGTCGCAGCGACGTTTGTCCCAATGGACGTTCATTGACCAGAACCATGCTATGATTCCCGTGCGCGGCAATGGCCATCACGTCTTTCAAATCGGACGGGATGTTGCACTGGCCAGCCGTGTTGAAGCCCCAGGTGACGACGGTACCGTCCTTTTTCAGCGCCAGACCGTGATAAGCTCCGGTGGCAATCGCCACCACGCCCGTGAGTCCATCGGGAGCGTCGCACCGGGCAAGTCCGTAGCTACCCCACGAAACCACGGTGTCGTTGCGTTTCAAAGCGAGCGTGTGATTTCCGTCCGCCGCAATGGCCACGACCTGGTCCAGTCCTGCCGGCACGCTCGTCTGGCCTTGAGCATTGTTACCCCAAGCGACGACGGTGCCGTCTTTTTTTAGCGCGACACTGTGCGATGCGCCTCCCGCAATGGCGACCACGTTGTTCAATCCCGGAGGCACATCACATTGGCCGGCCCAGTTGCCGCCCCAGGCGACGACTGTGCCGCCGCGTTTGATCGCCAAACTGTGCGTTGCACCAGCGGCGACCGCCACGACGCGCGTCAGGTCTGTAGGGACATCGCACTGACCGTAATCTCCATACTGCCCCTTGGCCGGTCCCCACGCGACAACCTTGCCGGTCCAGAGCAATGCCAGACTGTGCACATTGCCCGCGGCAACTTGCCGGACAACGTATTGCTGCAATTGATCAGGCGCTTCGGTCTGCCCAAAACTGTCATCGCCCCAAGCCGTCACGCGCCAGTTGTTTTCCAACACGAGACTGTGAAAACTCCCGGAGGCAATTTGCGCCACACGCGAGCGTCTTGTGGAATTGACGGTCACGTCGTAATTGAGATCACCCCAGGCCACCACCCGGTTCGCCGCGTCGGCGGCGATGGCGGAGCAGAGCAGTCCCAAGACGACCGTGGGCAAAGGCCGAAACATCCGGGTCACAAAACGATTCAGGTCAGGCGATACATTCGAGATGTTTTTCATCATGAGCGTTGCAAACAACGGGAGCAAGTTACGGCGGCGACGGGGAAAGACCATACGGGGCAATCCACGAAAATTCCCCAAGGGAATCACCGGGGGACAAAACGGATTTCATTCGGAAATGCCGGAAAGCTCCTGAAAATATTGCTTGCCAGCGACCAACTGGCCGCTATCTTCTCGGCCTTAAATTTAGAACAGGATTGTTATGGCAAGAATTTGTGAATTGACCGGGATACGTCCCATGAAG
>CAYIOH010000751.1:0-2097 GCA_964364975.1 uncultured Bifidobacteriaceae bacterium | reverse complement strand
ACGTTGCGGTTGTGGGACGGCCAGAGCGGGGCGTGTCTGGCGGTGCTGGAAGGGCACACCGGCGGGGTGGCTGGCGCGGTGGCCTTGGCCGACGGGCGGCTGCTGTCGTGGTCGTGGGACCACACGCTGCGGTTGTGGGATGGCCAGAGCGGGGCGTGTCTGGCGGTGCTGGAAGGACACAACGGTTTGGTCAACGGCGCTCTGGCATTGGGAGATGGGCGGCTGCTGTCATGGTCGTGGGACCACACGCTGCGGTTGTGGGACGGCCAGAGCGGGGCGTGTTTGGCGGTGCTGGAAGGACACTACGGTTCGGTCAACGGCGCTCTGGCATTGGGAGATGGGCGGCTGCTGTCGTGGTCGCAGGACAGGACGTTGCGGTTGTGGGACAGCCAGAGCGGGGCGTGTCAGGTGTTTCTTGCAGGGCACACCTCTTATGTCTTAGGCGCGCTGGCGTTAAGCGACGACCGGCTGCTGTCGTGGTCGTGGGACGAGATGCGGCTATGGGATGGACAGAGCGGCAAGTGTCTGAAAGTGGTTCCAGCAGATCAGGTCGCTAGGCGACATCCTGAGTGGCTTCAAGCACGAGCCAAAGTAGAGAACCCCGGAAGCGTTTCTCTCGATTTCTTTGTGGGTGCCTCGGCTCGCTCAACACAACTGCGCCACAGGAGCACCATTTCCATCCTCGCCGCTTGGAATGCAGACTCAGACTCAGCCGCACCTTGTCTTCTGCCGGACGCCACTGCCGTCGTCACGCAGGACAATGGCCAAGTCTGCATCCTGAAACTGCACTATGGCAATCGTCGCATTTCCCTCGCCGAGGCGGAAGCGCTCATTGCTGCGCAAAGGAAGAAGGGAGAATCTTACGTTTCATCTCCATGATCTTCTCCTCCACAAAAAGCCGTCGGCTGAAACTTCGCTCGACTCCCATTCCCCCGGAATGGCGTGAGATTCTACACCGGCGTTTTCCCTTGCTGGCCAGTCTGCCTCCGGAAGACAAGCAGGAACTGGAGGGGCACATCCAAGTGTTCCTGGCGGAGAAGCAGTTCGAAGGCTGCGACGGCCTGGTCATCACGGACGAAATCCGCGTCGTCATCGCGGCGCAAGCCTGTTTGCTCCTGCTGCATCGGGACACCGATTACTACCCGGACCTGAAATCCATTCTGGTTTATCCGAGCACCTACTTCTCCCGCGTCACGGAAGAGGATGAGGAGCAGAAAGCCGCCTTCCTCGGCCAGTCCTGGCAGCGTGGCCCGGTCATCCTCGCGTGGGATGCCGTGCAAGGTGGCGTCTCCAACCGCTCGGACGGGCAGAACGTGGTGTTCCATGAATTCGCCCACCAGTTGGATGAAGAAGATGGCCGGGTGGACGGTGTGCCGGTGTTGGGCACAAAAGGTGTCCCGCTGGAGCGCTTAAGCCGATACCGGTCCTGGGCGAAGATTCTTTCCAAAGAATACGAGCACCTTCAGCAGGCGAGTGCGGCGGGACAGGAATCCGTGCTGGACGAATACGGGGCGACCCATCCCGCCGAATTCTTCGCGGTGGCGACGGAGTGCTTTTTTGAGAAGTCACGGCAACTGCGCCAGAAGCACCGGCAGCTCTATGACGAGCTGAAACGTTTCTACCAGCAAGACCCGGCGGAGTGGTGCTGAGCCCGCCTAGATTTTTTGATATGCGCCGCACGACACGCGGTTTCGTGGGGCGCATTCGACTTGAGGCAGTTTGCGGGATGGCGTGAGCGAGGTTTCGAGAAAGGCATTGAATGTTTGGCGCGGTTTATCAAAGCTGACTTGTGGCCAGCATCAGGATGAAAAGAGAAGCGCTCCGCGAGAAACCGGGAAGATGACGCATGGAAACCATTCGGATATTCGTCAGCTACAGTCATGAGGATTGCGAGTGGATAGACAGCCGGAAACACGGTCTGATCCGTTTTCTGGCCGATTCACTGGAGCACCAAGAGGTCGTTTTTTGGTATGACCATGCGTTGCGCCGGTCACCGGGTGTTGAATTTGAAGAAAAGATTCTACGCGAGATTGAGCGGTCGGACTTTGCACTGCTCCTGATCAGCCCGGAATTCATCAACTCCCAATTCATTCGGGC
>CAYIOH010000750.1:0-2098 GCA_964364975.1 uncultured Bifidobacteriaceae bacterium | reverse complement strand
TTTTCATCCTTTTCACCAACTGGTTTGGGCTGCTGCCGGGCGTCGGCACTGTTGGTCGGGGGGTTGAGACCGCGCACGGGTTTCAAGTCACGACTCCTTTCCTTCGCGGCGGCAATGCCGACCTGAACATGACGGCAGCGATGGCCGCGATTTTCATGGCGCTCTGGTTCGTCTGGTCGGTTCAAGCCGCTGGCGTGAAAGGATTCTTCCTGCACATTTTCGGTCCGAAAGGCGACAACACCGGCTTCATCAAATACATGATGATCGTGGTGTTCTTCGCGGTCGGGTTTCTTGAAGTAATTTCAATCGCGTTCCGGCCCGTTTCGTTGAGCTTCCGTCTCTACGGAAATATTTTTGCCGGAGAGAATCTGCTCGAAGCGCTGGCGAACACGATCCAGCACCCGGCTTGGGCCAAGGCCGTATTCAGCGCGCTGCTGCCGGTGCCGTTTTACTTTCTCGAACTGCTCGTCGGGTTGGTTCAAGCGTTCGTGTTCATGCTGTTGACGACGGTGTTCACCGCGTTGATGTGCACGCACGAAGAGGAACACGGAAAAGAACAACATCATTGATTTGAAACTTTCGGCGGCTTGACCGTGGTCCACCGCGGGAGTCGCCGGGAAAAACGAAAGGTTAAGACATGACAACAATAACGCCTATGTTGGCGGAAATGAGCGGCAGCATCCACGTCGGCCTCGCCGGCCTGGGTTCGGCCATTGGTGTGGGACTGGTGGGCATGAAGGCCTCGGAAGCGGTGGGACGCAATCCCGGCGCGTTCGGCAAGGTCATCACGCTCGCCGTGCTCGGCATGGCTTTGGCCGAAGCCGTAGTGTTCTACGCATTGTTCCTCGCCAAGGGATAAAGCCGTCGGGCGCGGAGCGAACAGTTCCGCGCCCACCATCGTAAAATTTATGCAAGCGCCTGTTTTCTTTGCGAGTATCGGCAGCGACCTCGGCGACACGGCTGGCAAAATTGTCGAGACGTTTGGCCTCAACTGGCCGAACTTCATCGCGCAATGCATCAGCTTCAGCCTCGTGGCCTTCGCGCTCTACAAATTCGCTTACAAGCCCATTTTGGACGTGCTTGAAATGCGCCGTCAGCGCATTGCCGAGAGCCTCGCCAATGCAGACAAGATCAAACAGGAACTCTCCGATGCCCAAACCAAGGCACAGGATATTTTGAATCAGGCTGGCAATCAGGCGAACAAAGCCATCGAAGAAGCCCGCGCCGCCGCCGCGCAAGTTCGCGAACTAGAAACACAGAAAGCCATCGCCGCCGCCGAGCAGATTATCGCAAAAGCTCGTGAGGCCGCGGCACAAGACCACGCGCGGATGCTGGTTGAATTGAAACGCGAAGTGGGCCGGCTGGTGGTGCAAACAACCGCGACGGTCACGGGCAAGATTCTGACGCCCGACGATCAGAAGCGCCTGGCTGAAGAAACCGCAAAGCAACTGGCCACAAAGTGAATTGGTAGGGACGCGCTGCCGCGCGTCCTGCCCCGACGATGAAAATTTCCAAACAATCCAAACGCGACGCCAAGCAACTGTTCCGCAGTTGCGCGGCGGGCGGGCTGTTGGACGAAAACCGCGCGTTGCAAATCGTTCAGCATGTTGTCGCTCAAAAGCCGCGTGGTTACGTGGGAATTCTCTCGCATTTCCACCGGTTGGTGAAATTGGATTTGGAACGCCGTTCCGCGCGAGTTGAAAGCGCCACCCCGCTTTCGGCAGAGTTGCAGGTGAACGTGAACGGGCAATTGAATCGCATCTACGGCGCGGGTTTGACCGTTTCGTTCGCGCCAAACCCGGCTTTGATTGGCGGTCTGCGCGTCAAGGTCGGCAGCGACGTTTACGACGGCAGCGTGCAGGCGCGGTTGAACGCGCTGGCGGAAAGTTTTTGAACTGAAAATCTATGAGCAACCTATTGCAAGAAATTGAAGCCCAAATTTCCGGTGTGAAAACGTCGGTCGCCCGGCAAAACGTCGGCACCGTCCGCGAAATCTCCGACGGCGTGGCCAAGATCGAGGGCCTCACCGACGCGATGCTGAACGAGATGCTCGACTTCGGCAACGGCGTTACCGGCCTCGCGCTCAACCTCGAAGAAA
>CAYIOH010000749.1:0-2099 GCA_964364975.1 uncultured Bifidobacteriaceae bacterium | reverse complement strand
CTGATTGCCGAAACAGTTTGGGACGCGGTGGAACGCGTCCCTACCGGATTTATCGAATGACGATTCCGTTCATCATAATCGCCGCCTTGACCATTGCCGCCGCCGTGGGTGCGATGATGCTCCGCAATTTGGTGCATTGCTCGCTGGCCTTGGTCGTGGCTTTCGTGGGGTTGGCCGCGGTCTATCTTCAACTCGACGCCCAATTCGTCGGCTTTGCGCAAGTGCTCGTCTATGTCGGCGCGGTGGCGATTCTGATTGTCTTCGCGGTGCTGCTCACGCGTGGTGGCGAAGCGCCGGAAAAGTCCGTTTTCTCCTCCTCATGGTTTTGGGGCACGCTCGTGGCCGCAGCCGTGTTCGGCACGCTGGCTTGGACGATCAAGAACAGCTTCGCCAGCCAACGCGAACCTGCGGAAAAGGTGGAAGCCACCGTCAAACAAATAGGCGACGCCCTGATGACGAAGTTTGTTCTCCCGCTGGAAGTCATCGGCCTGCTGCTCACGGCAGCTTTGATCGGCGCTGTCATCATCGCAATGAAGGAGGAAAAGAAATGACGCCGCTAGTTGGCTATCTCCTACTGTCTGCGATGCTCTTCGCCATCGGCCTGGCCGGTGCGCTGACGCGGCGCAACGCCATCATCGTGCTCATCGGCATCGAACTCATGCTCAACGCCGCGAACCTGAACTTTATTGCGTTCTGGCGCTTCAGCGAACACCCGGAAGCGCTCACCGGCATCATGTTCGTGATTTTCTCGATTGGTGTGGCAGCGGCGGAAGCGGCGGTGGGCTTGGCGCTCATCATCGCAATTTATCGGCACTACAAGACGACCAATGTGGATGAAGTGGATTCAATGAAAGGATAACAGACCATGAACACATTCGATGCGCTCCAATCCAAACTCGATGCGTTAATCCCAATGCCCGGGGATTTGCCCGTAGTTTATTTGCTTGGCGACACAGGCGCGGGAAAAACTTGCTTCGTTAGGCAGCTATTAGGAACAACCGAGGAAAGCTTTCCGTCCGTGCGACGATTCCGAACGACGGTCGCACCGACCGAATTCATCATCACCAACGAACCGAACCTTAAAGCCGCATTTGTATTCAAGACGGAGGACGAAATCGGGCAACTTGTCCTCGAAACTTTGGAGAAAGCAGTCACAGACAGGGTCACCAGTAGAGGTGACGACGCTGACATCGCGCAGTTGGCCGATCTTCTAAGCGAAAGCCCAGACCAGCGGTTCAGGTTGCGATGCTTTTTGGATGAGCCTGCGCGGCTGAATCTCGCCAAGAGAATTCAAGAAGGACTCATTCCCCGGATTCACTCATGGGCGGAAGCTATTTTCCCGAACGAGCCGGATATTTCAACCGTTTTGGAGTTGGCTGTTGACGATGAGTTCAAGGCGGACATTGAAAAGCTTCGTTTGGAAATCATGGAGAGGATACTGGTGAGAATCCGGGAGGTTTGCGGATTGTCACCAGACAGCCGTGTCCCTGATCATCACACGTATTCAAATGCTGACCGGCATGGATTCATCCTGAAACTTAAGGAATTGTTGAGTCTTGACGAAGGTTCAATTTCTCCCGCTCTTGAGAAGGCTCGCGTGCGAGGGAATCTCAAGTCGCCCGTAATTCCAAATGAGATGCAGCTTGTGGTAACAGACGGCGAGGGAATTGGGCATGATGCGCGCGAGGCAAAAATCCTTTCCGCGCGTCACTTCGACTACTTCTATTCGAGCGATGCAATCATTCTAGTTGAGGACGCAGAAACTCCGTTCACGCGGGGTGGCAAGGGCGCGCTGGGTTCGATTGAGACGAATGGATACTTGCCAAAACTCTCTTTGGCTTTTTCACGTCTTGACCGGGTTCAAACTGAACGCGAGGGACGCCAGCATCAAATCCGCGAGGTGAATCAGAGCCTCCGCAACGTCTTGAACGCTCTGAATGAAGACGGTGTTCGGATCGACCGAGAAACTCTGGACGTTCGCTACTTCGCTCGCATGAACGAAGCGCAACCCGACGCGGAGAGTCAGAATGAACTCGCAGACCTTCTGCAAAGCATTGTCGAGAGACATGGCCGAGTTAAGGCCAGGTTTGTAGCGCCCG
>CAYIOH010000748.1:0-2101 GCA_964364975.1 uncultured Bifidobacteriaceae bacterium | reverse complement strand
AGGGAGCAGAAGGGATGTGGCTTGGCTGGAAGCCCATGCCACCGCCCCAAGATAGCGGCCTTCAGTTCAAAGGAAATTGCTATAGTTCCTATTTCACCTGTGATCCGGCTTGGAGGCTTCGCTGCGGATGCCTCTGTTCGAGCATATTTATCGGTTACGGAGTGTTTCTTGCAGTGATTCCCAACTTTACTTTTTGAACGCAATAGTGAATTGGGCTTCTCCATGAACCTGGCCACGGCGAGTGACAAAGTCCGAGCGGGGGCAAGAGGGTTGAGGTGGCCAAGAGCCAGGCGACTCTGGGACGTGTCCGGTTCGGCGCGGAAATTGCAGCCGTAACGGAGCCGCAGCCCTTCTCGAGCCGACCTGGGGGTGGGCGAGGCAAAACCCGGGGGTTGGCGTTGAGAATCCCAGCGCCTGCCTTTATGCGTTGGCTATCGGATTTATTCCTCAGAGCGGCGTTGTGTGAATCGGCAGATTAACCCCCAAGGTTTGCGGTGAACGTGGCGCTCAAAGTCGGGCAGGGATTTTTTACCGCCTTTGCCTTTGGATTGCCTCTTGAACAGAAAGATAGCCAAAGACCGAAACAGGGACAGATTGCGCGCGGCGGTGGTGTCACGCACGGGGCAGCGGTCTTCGTCTTGGGTGCGATCCCGGCGATAGTGCTGCCCATTTTCGATGCTCCAATGGTCGCGGGCCAGTTGCAGTAATGGGTCCGGCCCGGCCTCCTCGGGCCAGTAGGAGGTCACGGCGAAGCGCACGTCGTCGGTTTCCTTGATCACCTGGCCTTGGCGCACTTCTTGGGTGTGGCCGTGGATGCGCACGACCTGAGCCACCCCGGCTAAGCCCATCGCCTGGGGTTCGGTGGCGGCGCACCATAATTCGCGCTCCTCAATTCGTCCGTGGTCTTTGTCCAGCGTGCGGGCCTGAGGGGGGAAGGGTGCCGGGCAGCAGTTGCTCGGCTTTGGCCAGCGCCAAAGGCTGGTTGGCCTTTAAGAACAATAAGAACTCCGCGCCGTTGCCCTGGGTGAGTTGGCGGCAATTGGCTTTGGTGAGGTGAGCGGCATCCGCCGTGAAACAGACCCCGGCCAGATCCATCTTGGGCAAATGGGCGGCGACGGCCGCCTCTTCGTTGGTATCCCGGGGCACCGCCACCTGATCGACCAGGCGCTGGTCGGTGGTTTGAAAGTTGACCAGCGTCAGGGCTTTGTCGGCTTTGGGCTTTTGGAGTTCGGCCGGGATTTCGCAGGGCTGCTCCGGAGCGGACTCTGACTGCTGGGCTGGGGAACGGGGCGGAGCGGGTTGGGCGTTCTTGACCACTTTGCCATCCGCATGCACGACCTGGAGCGCAGTTCTATCCTCGGCTTGCATCCAGCCCGTCAGCACGTTTTTGAGCTCTTCGGCATCGACTCTCTTGAGCAAGCGTCGAAAGGTTCGTTCCGAGGGCACGTCATATTCGCGCGGGCGGCCCCGGCGCGGGCGGCAGCGCAGGCGGCGCCGTTGGGCATGATGGAGGCTGTCGGCGAATTCGGCAATGGCGTGCAGTCCTTTGCAGCCGGCCACCACCGCCAAAGCGATCAGGGCCAGGAAACCGGCCAGTTTGTGGCGCACCCCCCTGGGATCGCGGGGATCGGTCATGAGCTGACAAAAGCACTCCCAAAGCGAGTCCAACTGGACGGTGGTCACCGGACAGGCCGGCGGCAGAGGAGCTTGCGGGTCGGCCAAAGCGCGCGGCAACTCCGGGGCCCGAACTTGCTCCAAGGCATCGTCTCCCAGGGCTCGTACCCACAGCTGCTTGGGATGCTGGGTGTCGGTGTAAAAGTCCTGCCAGTCGCGTTCGAATCCTTGGGTCGGCCCCAACTGCTCCCAGCCCGCCGCTTTGTAACAGGTGCCCCGAAACCGTTGGGGATCGACGAAGGTTTCCACCACCTGCACCGGGTAGCCGAAGTGCTCCTGCCAATCCAGGGGCAGCCGCTCACAGGCCAGCTTCAAAACCCGCGAGGCCAGGTTAGGCCACTGGCCGGGGGCGGCCAGAACCAGAAACCGGGCATTCTGCGCAATGAGATGCCGCCGAGCTTTGACTTGGCGCGCGGACCAGTGCAAC
>CAYIOH010000747.1:0-2113 GCA_964364975.1 uncultured Bifidobacteriaceae bacterium | reverse complement strand
TAACACCCGGCTTCAGCCGGGTGATGAGCGAGCGGACGGAACGAAACGGTTTCAACCGTTTCGCTGTCCCGGTGTCGTTGCTCGCATCGGCCAAGCCGTTGAAACGGCTTTGGCCTGGCGGTCGCTTCACACCGGGCTTCACCCGGGTGCTAATGAGAAAAGAACTGACCGCTGCAACAAACTGGGATGCCCCCGGCGGACGCTGAATTGTGAAATCGGGATTGCCCCGCAGTGTTGCGGTAAATAATCTCCGCCCATGCAACTCAAACAAATGCTCGGGTCCCGACTCTTCCTAATCGCCATGCCGCTGTTCCTTTCCTCCACCGGCGCCCCCAGCGCCGAACGTCCCACGCTGGCCGAGCGCCTGGGCTACCAACCCACCGACAAAATCCTGATCGTCAACGGCGACGACGCGGGCATGTGCCACTCCGCCAACCTGGCCACCATTGAGTCGCTCGAAAAAGGGCAGATGCGCACCGCCACCATCATGGTGCCCTGCCCATGGTTTCCGGAGATGGCGGCCTACGCGAAGAGTCATCCGGAGAAGGATTTTGGGATTCATCTTTGCCACACCTCGGAATGGGGGAAGTATCGCTGGGGGCCGGTTGCGCCGCGGGAACAAGTGCCCGGGTTGGTGGATCCCCAAGGCTATCTCTGGCCGGCAATTACTGATGTTTACGCTCATGCCACGCCGGAGCAGGCTTTGATCGAAGGCCGGGCGCAGATCAAACGCTCGCTGGCGGCGGGCGTGGATGTCACCCACCTGGATTCGCACATGGGCACGATGCAATATCACCCCGACTACATGAAGGCCTACCTGCAACTGGCGGTGGAATTTGATCTGCCGGTGCGGATGGCTTCGCAGGAAACCCTCGTCCGCAGGGGCCATCCGGAAATCCGGGCTCAAGTTGCCGCGCAGGGCGTTGTCTCGCCGGACTACTTCGTGTTCGACGAATTGAAGAACGAAAAGAACGATGTGAAAAGTTTTTGGCTGGGCGTGGTGAAGAATTTGAAGCCGGGCGTGACGGAGCTTTACATCCATGCGGGACTCCCCAATGACGAATTGAAAGCCATCACCGGCTCGTGGTCCACCCGGGCGCAGGAGTTCGAGGTCTTCACGCACAGTGAGGAGATGAAGCAACTCATCGCCGATCAGAAGATCATCCTCATCGGGTACCGCCCTTTGCGCGACCTCCAGCACAAAGAACGGGCGCAGGCGAAGAGGCGCTGACGCCTTACGGATCATGCTCAACCTTCGCAGTCCCTTTGAAAAGCTCGCGGGCTGTTATCATCTAGCCCGGTTCACCGACAAAATCCGTCTGCATCTGGCGGGAGAGTTGCCGGCGGATTATCAATTGCCGCTTTTTCACCCGCGCGGTGTGGATGGCTTTTTTATGAATCATTTCGGTCTGAGCAAGGAGGAATTGTTGGTGGCGGTGAAGGCTTCCGACAACGACGCTGAAGTGGCAGCGTGGTTCACGCCGCGCATCGGAAACGACGATCAGAAGAAGAAAAGCTGGAATGAACTTTCCGTCAATCTGGGCAAACCGGGTCACCCGATGCACGAAACGCTGGCCTGGGCGAAGAAGAAATACAATTCGCAGTGCGATGATCCGAGCATTGACAGCGTCTTCAAGTCCATCGAATGGGATGAAGGAAGGATTCCAAGATGATGCCTCGGCGTAGCAGTCGACGTGAGGAGGCTCAAATCCCCCGGTCTTTGCAGATCGCTCCGGTCAAAAGTCAGCGCATCTTTACGTCGGCTGCTACTTTCACAAGGCAACTCCCCCTTCACTTCTTCAATCGCGCATCCATCCGCTCTAAAGTTTTTGACCACATCTCCGGCGTGTAAACGTGGCCTTGGCCCGGGTACACGATGCTCTGAAAATCATCCGTCTTGCCGTAAAGCGCGTAGGCGTTGCGAACGACCGGTTCGATCGCGCGAATGCCGTCCACCGGCGAGCCGCTGTCCTGATCGCCTTTCATCAGCAGCACCGGGCGCGGCGCGAGCAACGCGACGACCGCCTCGGTATCAAAATGATTCAGCAGGTTCGGCACAAAATAATAAATGCCGTGTGCCTTCAACGCTTCCTGCGCGATGAGATTTTGATAG
>CAYIOH010000746.1:0-2129 GCA_964364975.1 uncultured Bifidobacteriaceae bacterium | reverse complement strand
CCGGCAGCTCTGCACTGCGTTACGATCTGATCTTGGATCACCGGAACCTGCTCGCCGTCGAGCTCGCGCGTGGTGGACGCCGTCTTCGTCGAGCGGGAGACCCACTCGCGGCCAGTCGCGTTATCCACGAACACGACCGTGTGGTACTTCGGGTGAATGCCTTCCTTCATGGCTACCAGCTCGCCTTGCGCACGCCGGGCAGCTCGCCCTTGAGCGCCATCTCGCGCAGCATGATGCGCGAGACGCCGAACTTCCTGTAGACCGAGTAGCCGGAGGCGCCCGCGAGCGTCGTCCATGATAGCGTCGCCGACTTGTCCGCCGGCGACCAGACGACATTCAGTCCCTGGACCTGCCCGACCTGCTCAAGCAATTGGATGGTCGCGAAGTGAACGACCACGCGCTTAAGACTGCCGACGCCACCCTCATTGAAATCCCGATGGTCGCGCGCGAAAAAGTCTTTCAACTGCTCTGGCGGCCCGAGGTGATGTTCCTGCTGATGCTCATGGCGATTTATGGCATCATTGGCGAGTTGAGCAATCCCGGCGCGATTCTGCCGGGTGTGGTGGGCGGCATCGCGCTCATCCTCGCGCTCTACATGGCGGCGATCCTGCCGGTGAACATCGCCGGGTTGGCGTTGATCGGCCTGGCAATTCTCCTGTTCATCGCCGACATCTACGCCACCACGCACGGCGTGCTGACGGCGGGTGGCATTATTTCATTTCTCCTCGGCGCGCTGATGTTGTTCAACAAGGCCGAGACGGGCTTCCGGCTGTCGCTGGCCTACATCATTCCCGGCGTGGTGGTGACGGCGGCGTTTTTCATTTTCATTGTGGGCGCGGGGTTGCGGGCGCAATTATTGCCGGTTCGCGCGGGCAAGGAAACGATGCTCGGCAAAACCGTGGACGCGATTTTGCGCATTGACGCGAGCAGCGGAAAAGTGTTTGTGGAAGGCGAATATTGGAACGCCGTGAGCGACACGCCGATTGAAACCGGCCAGCCGGTGGAAATCATCGCCGTGACCGGCCTGACGTTGAAAGTGAAACCGAAACCAAACTAAAGGAAAAAACCTATGCCTGAATCCCTTGCCCCTCTGATCAAAATCCTGCCGTGGATCGTCGCGATCTTCATCCTTGGCAGCATTGTCCTGCCGCAGATGGTTCGCATTCTGCGCGAATACGAGCGCGGCGTCATCTTCCGCCTCGGCAAACTGCACGGCGCCAAAGGTCCGGGCCTCATCTTCCTCATCCCGCTCGTGGACCGGATGGTGAAGATGGACTTGCGCGTGGTGACGATTGACGTGGCCAAGCAGGAAGTCATGACCCGCGACAACGTGCCGGTGACCGTGGACGCGGTCGTTTATTTCCGCGTCGTGGATCCGGTAGCCGGCGTGATCAAGGTGGAGAATTTTTGGAAAGCCACCTCGCTCATCGCGCAAACCACGTTGCGCAGCGTGCTCGGTCAGGCGCCGCTGGACGACCTGCTTTCGCAACGCGACATCATCAACCAGAAGCTACAGGAAATCATAGATAAGCAAACCGAGCCGTGGGGCATCAAAGTCACCGCGGTCGAGGTTAGGGAGGTGGCGTTGCCGGACAGCATGAAGCGCGCGATGGCCAAACAAGCCGAAGCCGAACGCGAACGCCGCGCCAAGATCGTGAATGCCGCGGGCGAATTCCAGGCCGCCGAAAAAATGGTGCAAGCCGCCGCGTTGATCAGCAAAGAGCCGATTGCGCTGCAACTGCGCTTCCTGCAAACCATGCGCGAGATTTCCAGCGAGCATAACACGACCACCTTTCTGCCGATCCCGATTGATTTGTTCAGCCCGTTCATCAAGAGATTGGGTGAGGAAAAGAAGTAGGATTGTCAGTCTCATAGATTCAGGGCGTTCCGCGCATATCACTCTGCGCCCGTGCCCTTCTGGAGACGTTGGAAATCATCTTCGGGAAAACGAGGCGCTGCTTCCAACGAAAGAAATCCGTGAAGATTTCAGATAGAGGCTTGCGAGCCAGCAAGGGAGCATCTATTTTTCCTCGAAGCAAAGGGTCCGAGGCTGTGTAGCCCCGGAGGTCAACGAGGATGGTCGGGCCGCCATCCGATGAATACAGTTGCATTTATAGCAGCTGAAGCAT
>CAYIOH010000745.1:0-2129 GCA_964364975.1 uncultured Bifidobacteriaceae bacterium | reverse complement strand
ATCCCGGCCCGCGCGCAGCTTGCCCAAGACCTCGGATTTCAGAATGCCGTAGCTGTGGCCATAAACGGTGGCATGTTCCAGA
The DNA here is from genome assembly GCA_964364975.1 of uncultured Bifidobacteriaceae bacterium. Classification (GTDB taxonomy): domain Bacteria; phylum Verrucomicrobiota; class Verrucomicrobiia; order Limisphaerales; family JADLHS01; genus JALOTT01. The sequence continues at coordinate 2,047 of CAYIOH010000745.1, read as the reverse complement.
AAATTCCCGGCCTGCACGCGCTTGAGAAATGACGTCGCGTCGAGGAAGAAATAATCCACACTGTCGGTTTCGCCCAGGCGTGGCTCGCGCGTGGTGCAGGTGACAGCGCGCGTCATGTCAGGCCGTGCTGCCAGGAGTTGCTTGCAGATTGTGGTCTTGCCGCCACCCGACGGCGCGGAAATCACGACCAGGAGTGGACAGAGGTCGGAGGCCGGAGGCCGGAGGTCGGCCTTCTGGTCCTCGGGCTTCTGTCCTCTGGCATCTGGCTTCTGACGTCTGGTTTTCATTCAACGTTCTGCGCCTGCTCACGGAACTTTTCCAACTCCGCTTTCAAAACCACAACCTCGCGCGAGATGAGCGCGTCGTTGGCTTTTGAGCCGATGGTGTTGACTTCGCGATTCATCTCCTGCGCGAGAAAATCCAACATGCGTCCCACCGGCTCTTTCGATTTCAGGCAATCGGCAAACTGCTGAAAGTGGCTTTGCAGACGGGTAAGCTCCTCCGAAATGTCCGAGCGATCCGCAAAGAACACGACTTCCTTCAGAAGACGCTCGTCATCCGCCGCCGGCGACTCCAACCCCGCGCTCTTGATGCGCTCGATGAGTTGCTGGCGATACCGCTCCGCCGCCTGCGGTGCTTGCGCCTGAATTGTCACCGCGCACTGGCGCATCACAGCCACGCGCGCCGCGAGCTCCTGCGCGAGGTGCGCACCTTCGCGCGCGCGCGTCGTGACCAGTGCGGCCAGCGCCTGCTTGAGCGCCTTCTCCACCGCGGGCCAGAGATGTTCCGCGTCGGCAAGTTCCTCATCGGTCTGAAAGACGCCGGGCGCGCGGATGAGTTGATCGAGCGTCACCGGGCCGGCGAGCTTGAGTTGTTTGGCGAGCCGGCCAAGTTCGCGCGCGTAAGCCTTGGCGAGCGGCAGATTGAGATGCATCCGCGCGGACGCCTTGCCCTCGGCGGCGTGCAACGACACGCGCACCGTGAGCCGCCCACGCGCAACGTGGCGGTTGATGGCGTCGCGCATCGGCGCTTCGAGCATCTCCATCTCGCGTGGAAGGTTCACGGAGATTTCAGTCTGCTTGCGGTTCACCGAACTGAGTTCCACGGTGACTTTGAAACCGTCGCGCGCGCAATCGCCCCGCCCATAACCCGTCATTGACTTCATGCGCTGGAAATATGCGGAAGCGCGGTGAAAATGTCGAATGTCGAATTGTGGTTAGCGAAGCCTAGTGCGCAAATCCTTTTCCAGACGGGCGCAGGCGCGTTCAAAGGCGTCGTGGTTTTGTAGCGTCGGTCTGTGACCGACGTTGGTGGCCGTCCGCAAAGACCGGCGCTGACACAGCGCCGCTACAGGAAATCGGGGAGGTGATATTTGCGGACTTCTTCCGCCAAGTCTTCGCTGGTGTCCGAGTCCAGGCTCAGATGCTCAACATTTGGCGAAGACACGCGCCCACTTGCGTCCATTTTTCAATCCAGACAACACGCACTCCCAAATGGGCCACCGCCGCCTCAATCCACTCTTCTTGCGCTTTTGAACTTGGTCGAGTCCTAATCCAATAGTGACGAGTCGAAGCATCAGTTTTAACTCCAACACGCCGTAATTCTTCCAATCGGTTGCGATGAACAAAGCCCAGCCAACGCCGGAGATTTGGATCAGAAAAAGATAGGCCAACAAAGACAATGCTGTTTGTCATGGCCGCATTCAGGAAGATGGCAGATTGCCACGAGAACATCGAGCCAGCTAAACCTAAATACTCCGTCTCTGAAAAAATCAATTTGTCGATTGACGCTGCCGCTCTCAATGGCTTTTCACCCGGCAATGGCAAAAGCCCATGACAAAAATGGAAAGGAATTCTATCCGTGCGCTTATACGATATGCCTCGAAGCGATACGTCAAAAATCTTTTTTGCCGGAAGTTGTGTATTGACCCTTACATAGGCATTGATCAGCACAAGTAAGAGCGGTTCTGCGTTGAACGACATTATATGGGAGGACACAAGTGGCCGGCTATAAGTTCCACAACAGTAATTGGTTACAATTCAATGGT
>CAYIOH010000744.1:0-2137 GCA_964364975.1 uncultured Bifidobacteriaceae bacterium | reverse complement strand
GACTGCGTTTGGTGCCGACCTTGTCCAACTCGGGGCCGATGTTGGAGCCAAAACCGCCGAGCTTGTGACAGCCGATGCAACCTTGTTCCTCGAACACCGCGCGGCCTCGGGCGAGGACGTTTGCCTGGGGCAGGTCTGCTGCGGAATGGCACTTGGCGCACGAGGCCTGGATGAATTTCATCGGCAGCATTGGATGCTCCCAATGTTCGACGTGGCCATGAGCGGCCTCGCGGTCCGTCGCCCGTCCCTGGCCCTGATGGCAGATGGTGCAACCGAATTTCTCGACCGGATGCTGCGCGTGATTGGGGTGATAACCCAGCGGTTGTTGATAGCCGGCGTAGCTCGGATCCTCGACGGCCAGGTGACAGGTGATGCAACGATCCACCCGTTGCAGGCCCGGCAAGACAACCTGCTTGATTTCAATGGGCAGGCCGCGGGCCATTTCCTTTTGTTCGGGCGTGGTGGCGCGGCTGAGTTCCTGGGCGATGTATTGCTGCTGCCAGCGTTTCCATTCCCGGTATTCGTCGTTGTAGTAGCCGGCCAACACCAATCCTCCGACGGCGAGTCCCAGCAGCGCAAACCACGGATAAAGTTTTCTCAAGGAGTCCATAGGTCAGTGAGAAGTGACGGCCGACGCAGCCCACGGCCAAACCCAGCCCCAGTTCGGTCCGCGGAAATAGGTGCCGATGACGGTGAGGACCACCGCAGCCACGACGCAAATCGTGAAGATCGTCACCGCCACGCGGCGTTCGCGCGCAAACCAGACCCCGACCCCCGCCCGCTTGCGGTCGAGGTAGGGCAGAGCGACGAGTGCCACCACCAACAGCGCCGGCACCGCCACTCCACCCCAGAACGCCGAGTAAGCCGTCAGTTCCTGCAACCCCAGAAAATACCAGGGCGCCTTGGCCGGGTTCGGCGGATGCGTCGGATTCGCAAACTCCTCAAGCGGCGCGTTCCAGAACACGCTCATGAACATGACCACGGCCATCGTGGCCAGGAACAGAAGAAGCTCGCGAAACACCAGGTGCGGCCAGGCCGGCAATTCATCCTCGGGTTTAAGACCCACGGCGGGCGACGTGCCCCGTGCCAGTTCCATCAGCCCGTAGGTTTTGCTCGTGGAAAGCTGGCCGGTTTCCGACTGTTGCACGAGCACGTCGGGTTCGCCGGGCCGGGAAAGTCCGCCGTCCTTGCGCACGCGCCAGAGGTGGAGGGCGATCAAAAATACAGCGACGGCGGGCAGCAAGATGACGTGCAGGACGTAAAAGCGCAGCAGTGACGATTCGCCGACGATATTTCCGCCCAGCAGAACGAACTGAATCTTCTTGCCGACGACCGGCGCGTAGCCGGCGATGTTCGTCCCGACCGTGATCGCCCAAAAGGCCAGTTGGTCCCACGGCAGCAGATAGCCGGTGAAGGAAAGCGCCAGCGTCAGGACGAACAAGCCGACGCCAACGGTCCAGTTGAATTCGCGCGGCGGCTTGTAGCCCCCGGTGTAAAACACGCGGCACATGTGCAGGAACACGCACAGCACCATCAAGTGCGCGGACCACCGGTGCATGTTGCGCGCGATCATTCCCGCTGAGACCACGAACTCTATGTCTTTCATGTTGTCGTAGGCATGGTCCGGGTGGGGGACGTAAAAAAACATGAGCGCCACGCCGGTGATGCACAGGATCAAAAAGAGGTAGAGCGAAATCAGGCCCAGGCCCAGGGTGTAGGAAAATTGGAGCGAATGCCGATGCACCTTGGCCGGGTGCAGGTGGAGCAGGAAGCTCGAAACCATCGCCTGCATCCGGCCCAGATTGCTCTCCGGCAAACCGACGCGAAAGATGGACCGGCCGACGCGCGTCCCGGCCAACGTTCGCCAAATCTGCTTGAGTGAGTTCATGCTTTGATGACGAGTTGCTTGTCGTGCGTTACCGCGAGGTCCAGGTCGATGACGAGACGCCCGTCCTTGCTCAGGCTCACGGCGTGCCAGGTCAATCCGCGGGGCGAGGGACCGCTGACCACGCCGCCGTTGGGATCAAAGTGGCTGCCGTGACAGGGACAGAGAAAAGGATACTTGCCGGCGGCAGGGTTCACGGTGCAACCGAGATGGGGACAGATGCCGCTCATGGCGCGATAGGTGTTTCCTTTG
>CAYIOH010000743.1:0-2137 GCA_964364975.1 uncultured Bifidobacteriaceae bacterium | reverse complement strand
GCAGTGTTCTCGAATTGCTGACACTAAAGTGTTCTCGATTTCCTGAAAATTGCCCCTTCAACTATTAAACGTTTTTTCCAGTTCCGCGATGGCTTGTCATTCTGTCACCTCCGCGTATGATTCAATCGTGAAAGGCAAATGGCTGCCCATTGCACTGATGGTGGTGTTCGCGCTGTCGCGGATTCCGGGGATGTTGCCGCAAAATTTCAGCGCAGCCTACGCGATTGCGTTTTGCGGCGGCGTATTTTTTTCCGGCGCGATGGCCTGGTGGTTGCCCATGGGCGCGCTGCTTGGCACAGACATTTTGTTGAACGTCTTCTACTACCACGAAGATGTCTTTACGCCCTACATGGCGGTCAAAACACTTTCTTTCCTGGGAATCGTTGCGCTGGGACGTCTGTTCTCACCCCGCGCCAACTTTCTCAAACTCCTGGGCGGCGGGTTGCTCGGAGCCATTTTGTTTTATCTCATCACCAACACCGCCTCGTGGATCAACGATCCGGCCTACGCCAAGACCATCGCGGGCTGGATCCAGGCGCTCACGGTGGGACGGCCTGATTTTCATCCGACCACGCTGGAGTTTTTCCGGAACACCCTGCTCAGCGGTGGCATTTTCACCGCGTTGTTTGTGGGCTCGTTGAAACTCACCGCCGCCGAATCACCCGCGGAAAAGCGGGCTGGTGCGCGCGAGGAGGAAGCGGAGGCGGAAGCGGAACCAAAATCGGAAGAGGCGAAGGCATGAATGAAGTGCCAGGGGTCGGGTTCACGAGCGCCAACGACCACCTGTCACTCCGATGAAACTCGGCATCGTCTCCGACACGCACGGCTTTCTCGACCCACGCATCGCGCAACTCTTCGACGGCGTTGACCACATCCTGCACGCGGGCGATGTCGGCCCGCACTCCCTGCTGCTCGAACTGGAAGTCATCGCGCCGGTCACCGCCGTGCTCGGCAATACGGACGGCGGCTTGAATCTGAACCTGACCGAAGTCGCCAGGATCGGCGGGCGCAAATTCCTTGTTCATCACATTGTCAATCCGCACGCCCCCGGCGATGACCTAAAAGTTCGCATCGCCCGCGAACGGCCTGACGCGGTCGTCTTCGGCCACACGCACAAATCGTTTAACCAAGTAATCGGCGGCGTGCTCTTTTTGAACCCCGGTTACGCGGGCAAACCGAAGTTCGGCGCGGAACGCAGCGTGGCGTTGTTGCATTTCGACGCAAAGGAAATGCGCGCGGATTTCATCCGCCTGTAGCAGCGGCGGTCGGGTCGGCGGGTTTCGCCCGATATTCCGCGCGCAACTGTTCGAGTTGCCGGCGGAGATTGACCTGTCCGATCCGCAGTTGACGCAGTTGCGCCGGTCGCATCACCATCTTCAACTCCTGCCACCACGCGCGGCCCGCATGCCGCAGCCGCCACGCGTAATGCAAGGCGGCCACGCCCGCCAGCGGCATCAGCGCGGTCCACAGCCAGGCGATCCACGGCTGCGTGTAGTGCACGAGCAGCCACCACACGAACGCATACCAGAACGCGTAAATCGGCAGCCCAAACATCAGGCGGTTGAGCGCCAGCGTGGCGCGGCCCGGGTGCTTCACGAGCTGCGCGAGGCCGCGCGTGATCGCGAAGGGCACGAGATGGTGGATCGTCCCGGCGAGCGCCGGCCCCAGGCCGATCAACAACCGCAATGTGTCCACCAGCAGACGCCCCGTGAGCCTGGCCACGCCGAGTCGCAACACCGGCGACGCCACCGTTAAGCCCGCCGCCGCGACTTTCGCGCGATGTTGCTCCATCGCCGCGCCAACCTCATCCGCTCGCGCGTGGTCGGTACGGAAGAAATAGTTGATGGCGTCCGCCAGCAGCTTGCGCTGGCGCAGCGCGGCAATGGAATCGCGGGCGACTTCGTGGACCGGCGGGAGCAACACTTCGAGTTCGTCGAGCAACGGCCGCCAACGTTCCTCGTCCAGATGCACGACCGCCTGTTTGAGGCGCACGTCAATTTCCTCGGTGAGCTGGCGCATGGCTTTGCGCTCCTCGCTGCCGTGGTCGCGGAAAATTTTCCCGGCGTCAATCGGTTCGCCCACGCGCACCCAGATGGAACTGCGAATACGCTCCTTCCGCTCGTAGTTCAACCCGAGT
>CAYIOH010000742.1:0-2138 GCA_964364975.1 uncultured Bifidobacteriaceae bacterium | reverse complement strand
GCGACAAACGGCGCCCGCAACGGGTCCGTGGTCGTTCTTGGTGCCCTTGCGCACTAATCATATCATTGTTCCCGATGCCGTTTACCGATTGGGATCGGCAGGTGGGCCGGGATCCTTTGACAATCTTACGAACACCTTCGAGCGGCCGAGTGGCTTTGCGTTTCCGCGCTGGGGATTGGCGATTACCAACCGGTTGCTGGCCATCATCAAGGATAGCGCGACGGGTCGGATCATTGATTATGTGCAGTTGAACGGCTTGGGGATTGCCCGCGACTTGACCGCGGAAATCGCGCAACCTCCTGTATCTTTGGCAGAGACAGGAGACAAGGCCTTCAATGCGGTTTGGGCTACGAATGCGCCTCTGGGCGGAGGCGGGAAGTTGAGCGACCAGCCTGGCATCATTCAGCAAATTGAAATCTCCAAGGGCAACGTGGCGAGTGGAGGGAATTGGCAGAATTATGGAATTGCCCAGCCGGCGGGCGCCACCAAGGCGCAGGCCATCGCGAAATTTAAGGCCTTCTTCAATCCTGACCACGTGGACTTTTACGTGGACCCCGACACGCAGGTGCCATACTACGCCACCAACTATTCGTCGGAGGCCAATGCGCCGTTCACACCCACCTCGAAACGTTCGGTGCCGGTCACGTGGCAGGCCAACGATCCTTTGGTCCATTACCTGTCCGGCGACATGGAGTACTTGGAGCGCAGCGGCTCCGCCATCATCTGGAAGCCCCCCGCTACTACCAAAGCGACGCTTTCCAACATGGGGATTTTGAACGACCGTTATCAGCCGTGGGGTGGCAACCCCAAAGTGAGTGGAGACCTCCAAGCCGATCCGCTGGCCTATCAAACTGTGGTCAAAGACCCGGGCGCGACTTCGTCGGATGCGTGGCAATTCCCAACGAACAAACTGCCGACGCTGGGCTGGCTCGGCCGCATCCATCGTGGCACGCCGTGGCAGACGGTTTACCTCAAGTCATCCCGCGTGGCGGATGCCGTCCAAGTCGGTTCCATTAAGAGCGACGATTGGCCGAAATGGACCGGCAACCGGAATCTCTACGGCGCCGCGTTGACGCAGCCGGAAACCGACCGCGGAATCTTTGATTTGTTCACTACTGCGTTCAACGACAACGCGGCGCGGGGACAATTGCCAATCAATCAGCCGGGTCTGGCCGCGTGGTCGGCGGTTTTTGGCGGCATGGTGGCGCTCTCCAACTCCGTGCCGGATGCCGACCTCTTCGAAGGCCCGGGGTTTGAGCCATTGATCATTCCACCGGCGGGGGCGTATGACCCGGCGAATACAAACACGTGGCCGGGCGTGGTGAAGATTGTGGATGGCATCAACCGGACACGGGCGAGCACAAATCTCTTCCCGTTGCAAACCTTCCCCCGCCTCGGCGACCTGCTGGCCACACCCGAATTGACCGAGGCGTCGCCGTTTCTGAATCACGGCGTCTTCGACGACGAGAAGCACAACAGGCAACTCGAGAAGGGTCTCAACGACGCCGTCTTTGAATGGCTGCCACAGCAGATGCTCTCGCTGGTGCGCCTGGGGGATACGCGGTTTGTGGTGTATTCGTACGGCCAGACCTTGCGCCCGGCCAACCGTTCCATCGTCACCAGCGGTCCGTTTTTCGGCATCTGCACCAATTACCAGATCACAGCAGAAGTGGCTACGCGGGCGGTGGTGCGCATCGAAGGCGCGCCGACCAACTCGCACGTCGTGATCGAGAACTTTAATGTTTTGCCACCAGATTGAGATGAAGAGACAAAGAGTGAGAATGGAGAATGGAAGATGGAGAATGGACCGCAGTCTTTGCGTAATCTGCCATCCTCCATGCTCGATACTCTGTCCTCGCTTTCAGGCTGGCGGTGTGATCAAATAATAATGATATGCGTCCGCGCCCAATATTGTGGTTCGTAATCAGCCTTTTGTGCCTGGTGGGCGCGTATTATTGCTGGCGACTGGGCAATGAGTGGGAGGCAAAGAAAAAATCCGCACCCGCCGCCCCACCGGCGCGCGCCACCCGCGCGACGAATGTCCCGCAGTCAACCACCACGTCCGCTTCCACCGCGCCGGTGGCGCTGCTCACCCAGCCGCGCGCGAATCAGCCCACAATCGCCAAGACGAACAAGTT
>CAYIOH010000741.1:0-2139 GCA_964364975.1 uncultured Bifidobacteriaceae bacterium | reverse complement strand
TTGTTTCACGGGCTCGAAACCGAATCGTAAATACAACCGAATCGCGGCCAATCGCGCCGTGGATGTGCTGAGGTACGCACGCTCGTGGCCCAACTCGCGCAACTGCCGGCACACTGCACTCAGTAAGCACTTGCCCAAAACCAGCCCCTGAAACTCCGGCACGATGGCCATCCAGTGAACACGACCCCAACGCGCGCCTTCGAAATTGTCGTTGAACCACGCGGTGCCCGTGCCGATGGCTTCGTCGCGAGGATCGAGCAAGTAGCATTGTCGTTTGCGCAACTCCTGGACCGTGGAGTTCATTCCGCTTCCGCGTTCCCGGGTTGAAGCGGGCTGAAGCCCGCGTTCCTCTTCCACCGCGAACTGCTTTTGGAAAAGTTCCGGCGTGATTTTGTTGAAATGATCAGCTACGAGATGGATGCGCAACCAGTGCGCCTCGTCGCCGGGTTGATACCAGCGTAACGAGAAGCCGGTTGGCAGCGCGAATTCCGGCAGGTTGTCCAGGTTCGCCCGCGTCATTTTGACCGGAAGATTTTTTTCTGTGGTGCTCACAACTTTTCCGATAACCGCCAGCAATGGTTGAATTCAATAAAATTCACGGACAAAAAACTTGTTTCGGCCACGCGCTTCGATAGTTTTCCCGACTATGAAAGTTGAATTTTACGGACACGTACGACAATACAAAAACATTCAGAAGGAAATTGATGCCAACATCCAGGAAGTGCTGTTGAGCGGAAATTACGTCCAAGGCCCGATGCTCAAGCGTTTCGAGGGCGAGTTCGCTCAATATTCCGGCACGAAGTTCGCCGTCGGCGTCGCCAACGGCACCGACGCCATCTGGCTCGCATTGATGGCGCTGGGCATCGGCCCGGGCGATGAAGTCATTACGCACGCGAACACGTTCTTCGCGACTGCCGAAGCCATCTGGATTTCCGGCGCCACTGCGGTCCTCGTGGATTGCGATCCCGTGACCAAGTGCATTGACCCGAAGAAAATCGAAGCCGCCATCACGCCCAAGACCAGGGCCATCGTCCCCGTTCACCTTTACGGCCAATGTGCCGACATGCCCGCGATCAAGGCCATCGCAGACAAACACAAGCTCAAGGTCATCGAGGACAACGCGCAGGGCATCGGCGCGGCGGGCAAGGGATTCAAGATCGCCGAACTCAGCGATGCGACCACGACGAGTTTCATCATCCAAAAAAATCTCGGCACGTTTGGCGACGGCGGCGCGCTGGTCACAAACAACGCCGAAATTGACGCGAGGGTGCGCGTTCTTCGCAATCACGGCTCGAACGCCCGCAACGTCCACAGCTACGGATTCAACAGCCGCCTCGACGACCTGCACGCCGGCGTTTTGAGCGCGAAGTTGAAGCACATTGACGCGTGGAACGACAATCGCCGCAAATGGGCGGCGCGTTACACGGCGGGTTTGACCGGCGCGAAGAACTTTACGCTGCCGACCGAACTGCCCGGCTATCGCCATGTGTTCCATCTCTACGTCATCGAGACGAAGAAACCGGAGCAGCGCGATCCGCTCGTGGACTTCCTCGTGAAGAATAACGTTGATGCGAAGACGCATTACTCCATCGCGATTCACAAGCAGGCCGGTTATCCGTGGGGCAAAGGCGCGCGCATCGCCGGCTCGGTTGAGAATGCCGAGCGCAACGCCGCCACCTGCGTTTCGCTGCCGATGTTCCCCGAACTCACCGCCGAAGAAGTGGATTACGTCATCGCCAAGGTGAAGGAATGGGATAAGTCGCAGGGGTGAACTCAATGATTCTGTTGCAAGGGTGCTGGGCAAATGCCGAGCACCTTTTTTTTCGCAGCTTGAAACGACCGAAGTCTGCCTTTACTCTACCGACATGTTGCGTCGTTCAAATACTCTCTCGGTAGCCGAATTGCGGCAGTTGTTTCGCCCGTTTTGCGAGAAGCACCGCATACGCCGGTTGGAGGTCTTCGGCTCGGCGGCGCGCGGACAGGCAATGCCCGGCAGTGATGTGGATTTGCTTGTGACGCTTGACGATTCGAAGTCCGTTTCGACAGCGGAGTTGTTGGAAATGGCTGGCGAGGCGGAAGAAGTCGCCGGCGCGCCCGTGGATTTTGTTTTGCGACCGTCGCTGGAAAAATCGCCGAACC
>CAYIOH010000740.1:0-2139 GCA_964364975.1 uncultured Bifidobacteriaceae bacterium | reverse complement strand
AAGAGCGGATACTCGCCGGCTTGAAGCGACGCCATCACGCGGGTGTGGCCGCGGCCCCACACCGGCTGCTGCGCGTTTATCTTCTTGGCGAAGTCGACGGCCTTCTCTAAACCCCAAGCAGGCACGAGCATGCCGAGCGGCAGCGGGCGGATGTCGAGGACGAATTTCTTGCCTTTAAACTCCGGTCTGAGAAAGTCCTCCCAGCGATCCGGCACTTTTTCGGCGCTGATAAGCTTCTTATTAAACGCGACCACGGTGATGTTGCTGCCGATGGCTATCAGATTGCGTTGCTGCGGATCGACCAGCTTGGGCGGGACGTTCAGCACTTTCTGTTCCGCCATGCCGAGAATGTCGAATTTTTTCTGATAGGGAAAATACTGATCATAGAAGTCGGTGTACGCCCGGTTGACGTCCCAGTTCTTGACGACGCCTGCTTTGAGCTCCAAAAGAAAACGTTGATTTTCGTCGACGGAGCCGAGTTCTTGGACCTGCACGTCGATGAACGGATATTTCTTCTTGAAACCCTCGCGCATTACTTTGATGACGGCGCTTTCCATCGTGCTCATAACGCGCAGCTTGCCTTCCTTTTTGGCCTTGGCGACGATGTCGTCATGGCTCGATTCGAAAAGGTAGCCTTTGGTGTCGGCGTCCTGTTTGGCTTTTACTAAAGCCGCGCTCGGAGCGGCGCCAAAGCTGTTGCCGCTGATCATCAACCAAGCCGCGGCCAACAATAAAATTTTTCGTGTCACTTTAGCCGCCTGAAACGATCAGGCGGCTTTCTTGAGCTGGTCAGGAGCGATTGTGTTGGTGGATTCGCAGGAGATGGCGGCTTTAGCCAGTTGCAGCACATAGTCGACGGGGTTGAGTCCCTGGAGCTGCGCCGAACGAAACAGGCTCAGGAGGATTGCGTGGGTTTTTGCGCCTTGCGATGAGCGGTTCTGTTGGCTGACTTTGCGCGTGTGCACGGCGGTGCGCATCTGTTGCTCGGCATGATTGTTATACGGGCTCACCCCCTCATGGTCGAGGAAAGTGAGCATCTCGCGCCGGTGACGACGCAAGCGTTTGATGAGGCGTTTGGCATCGGCATCTTCAAAGGTGGCAGCGATGAGTTGGTCGAGGCGTATATGAAGTTTTGCCCTGCGCCGTGCGTAGATTGGTGGCGAACCGATTTGGCGTTGATCTCCCAGGCGCACCGCATCCTTGAGCAAGCGAGAGAGTTTTTTGCGGAAGCGCTTCCAGGTGGCCGAGGCGTTGAGCTTGTCGACCTTGATGAGTTCGGTGAACAGGTGGAAGTAGCAGCGTTGTTTGGCCAGCGCCTGGATGGCGTTGTAAGCGCCCCAGAAGTCGGTGATGAGGATGCCTGGAAAGAGCGTGCCGAGCACTTGCTTGACCACCGCGGCACCGCGGCGGCGATCGATCAGGTAGTAGCAATAGTGGCGGGTGGCGAAGGCCCACAACCAGAAGGTCACCCCATTGATGCGCCAGCCCGTCTCATCGGCATGCAGCACGGCGCTATGGCGGATCTTTTCCCCAATGGCTTCATACTGGCCCTCGAGAAGTGTGCCGAGGTTCTTCCAGGCGAGGGTCAGTCCGCCCGGGCTGACGGGAAATCCCAGGGATACCGCGGCAGTTTTCACACAGTTGCCTACACTGACACCCACGAGATAATGCAGCCAGGCGCTGGAGACCACAAAGCGCAGTCCCAGACTCGATCGCGGCAAGGCCGCGGTGACCTTCGGGGCAACGATCGTCTTACAGTGACTACACCAGTAGCCATGGATGGTGTGGGCGGTAACCAGCGGGGTGACTTGCGGGATATCTTCGATGAGCCGGGTATGCTGGCGGATAGGTTTATCCACGGGCGTGCCACACTGCGGGCAAGTCCTGAGCCGGTGTTCGCACTGGGTGTCGATGTGCTCTGGATTTGGGCGACATGCGCCGGGGTGGCCGGGTTTTCGGCCCGGCTTCTTGGAGCGCCGGCTCGGACTCGGTTTCAAGTACACCGGCGTCATGCCCGAGGGAGTCGTGGGGGCCACGCTGGTGTCCTTGGAACTGGCCTGGAGCCGCTCCCAGCGTTCGGCTTTTTCCCACAGCGCCATAATCGCGGCCTGGGCGCGCTCACGCGGCAGATCCAGGATG
>CAYIOH010000739.1:0-2141 GCA_964364975.1 uncultured Bifidobacteriaceae bacterium | reverse complement strand
TCTCCAGCCCGAACAACCCCATCAGCGCCACCATCGCCACACAGGAAGACACGAGAGCCCGCCAGTCACGGCCATGATGGATTTCGCGCGGGATGTTGGCGATGGCGAGCATGTTCACCAGCGCAACGCTGAACAGCCACGGGTTGGCCCGCACACGCGCGGCCATGTGCGGCACGAAAAGCAGCGTGGCCATCGTCGTCACGGCGTAGCAGATGATGAAGAAAATAATGCATTGGTTGATCCAGCCGCGGAGTTTGTCGTGGAGCGCGCCGTCGGTCTTCATCAGGGCGTAAATCGCGCCGTGCATCATGAACAACGCCACGGTGGTGACGCCAAGCAGCAGCGGGTACGGGCGCAGGAGGTCGAGGAACGCGCCGGCGTATTCGCCGCGCGCGTCAATGGGCACGCCCCACGCGATGTTGCCCATCGCGATGCCAATGAGCAGGCTCGACAGGATGCTGCCGCCGGCGAAACCCACGTCCCACATCTGCCGCCACCAGCGCATCGGCTGCTTGCTGCGGAACTCGATGGCCACCGCCCGGAAGATGAGCGCCACGAGCAACAGCACGAACACCAGGTAAAACCCGGAGAACACCGTGGCATAGACGTTCGGAAACGCCGCGAACAGCGCCCCGCCGCCGGTGACGAGCCAGACTTCGTTGCCGTCCCAAACCGGGCCGATGGCGTTGAGCAGGGTGCGGCGCTCGTGATCCTCCTTGGTGAACAGGTGCAGCGCGCCGACGCCGAGGTCAAAGCCATCGAGCATCGCGTAGCCGGTGAACAGCACCCCGATGAGGATGAACCACGTCGCGTTGAGGTCGAGCGAGCCAAAGGTCATGGTACGATGGAAATCCGAAATCCGAAATCCGAAGTCCGAAGGAAGTCCAAAGTCCGAAGTCCGAAGCGGAGGCAAAGGAGCGACATGGGTTTTCGGGTTTCGGGTCTGTAGTTCATGGTCCCTCCCGTGCGGGCAACGCCAGTTTGCCGCTCGGCGTCAGGTCTGCGTCGTCCGGGCCGTGCTGGATTTTGTCATTGAGCAGATAGACGAACACGGCGAAGAGCAGCAGGTAGATCACCGTGAACAGGACGAGCGACGCCAGTACCGCCTCCGCCTTCACGACGGCAGACAGGCCGTCCGCAGTGCGGAGCAGTCCATAGACAAGCCAGGGTTGGCGGCCCACCTCCGCGGCAAACCAGCCGCACTGATTGGCGAGTTGCGGACCCAGCACGGACAGCGCGAGCAGCCACAGCAACCAACGTTTCTCAAACAGCGACTCTTTCCAGAAGTACAGGAAACCCAGGCCCGCCAGCGCGATCATACCGAAGCCGATGAGCAACATCGCGTGGTAAAGCTGGAAGGTGAAGTTCACGGGTGGGCGGTCCTCGGGCTTGAATTCGCGCAGGCCGGTGATTGGTTTGCTTGGATCACCGTGCGTGAGCCAGCTCAGCACGCCCGGAATCTCGACGTTGAACACGAAGGCTTCTTTCTCCTCATCCACCCAACCGACCAACACCAGTGGGGCGTTGGTTCGCGTATCGTACAAGCCTTCAAACGCCGCCAGCTTCGCGGGTTGGTTTTTCGCCACACCCACCGCGCTCTCGTGGCCACTGACGAGCTGCAGCAGTGACGCAGCCAGGCCAACAGACAAACCGGCCTTGAGCGCGGTCCGGGCGAAGTTTACGTGCCACTCCTTGAGCAGATACCACGCGCTGACACTGACAACCAGGAACGCACCCGCCTGCCACGCGCCGCACAACGTGTGGAACAACCGGTCCATCGAGGACGGGTTGAAGACCATCGCCCAGAAATCCGTGATTTCAGCGCGGGCCTTCAGGCCATCGCCGACGATGTGAAAGCCGGCGGGCGTTTGCATCCAGGAGTTCGCCACCACGATCCATATCGCGCTGAAATGCGCGCCCAGGCAGACCATGCACGTGGCGAAGAAGTGCAACTTGCGTCCCACCTTGTCCCAGCCGAAGAGGAGGATCGCGAGGAAACCAGCTTCGAGGAAGAACGCGAAAATGCCTTCCGCCGCGAGCGCACTGCCGAACACATCCCCGACGTAGCGCGAGTACGTGGCCCAGTTCGTGCCGAACTCGAACTCCATCACGATGCCGGTGGCCACGCCCATCGCGAAGGT
>CAYIOH010000738.1:0-2142 GCA_964364975.1 uncultured Bifidobacteriaceae bacterium | reverse complement strand
CAAACCGCGTATGAAAACTTGTAATGAAAGAGATATCGACATTCAGACCAGGCGAATCTTTGATTTCGCTGACTTCAAGCCCATATAGCTTTTCCCGCTCTTCCTCAGGGAGTAAATCGATCTCACGTACTCCATCGCGAAACTGTGTGCGCTCAAGCACGGTTTCAAGACAGGCAAGACATCCGCCTTCTCCGGGACGATAACTGAATACTTCCCCACCAATGCCTCTGGTGAAAACGCGACCGACCACGAACCCGATCTTAGCTTCCACGCACAATTGGTTCAGGCGATAGCGGGTAGGGTCATTGTCCGTCGCCAGCACCACAACAGTGCTCCGCCGAATATGAGCAGAGAGGTCATTACAGTCCATTAGATCTACATTGTGTCGATCAACTTCAATAGCGGGATTTCGATCAAGCAGGGTGTCTGCAAGCGCATCGACCTTCAATTGCCCAAGATAACGTAGACCGCATGCGTGACGGATGACGTTTTCGGCTTCAAGTACGTCAGCATCGAAAAGAGAAAACTTACAAATACCCGCCATCGCAAGCTGCAGAGCGACCTGACTTCCACCGGAACCGCATCCGGCGATGAGCACCCGCGTATGACTCAGCAACCCCACATCAAACAATGGCGCTATCCGCGCAAATAGCTTGTCATCATTCATTCGGTGACTCTTCCGGCTTGGGCCAGTGCCCGGACTGACGCCAGGTGTCATAGTGCCGAAGCCACTTTCGGGCGAAGTTGAGCGTGGAAAAAACGGTGTGCTTGCCGGGATTCCACCCACTCATGACACCGTATAGACAAAGAGCACCGTCGCGCCACCGGTGGGGCGCGTTAGGAGTAATCGGGCTCGCGTAGACGCGCGGACAATTGTTCGGATATCCGTGTGGCAATGCGATTATTAGCTCGATCGGGGTTTCGTCGGCCAACTTTAGCGGAAAACGGAATGTCAATTCGCGAGCTTCCGTAATTGTGGTACGCGGTTTTTCGCCGTGCGTCTCTAGTTCCTTAATCTCGTCAGCGATCCTGGCGGGAGAAATGTCCGGAAAGAAAAATGATAGCGGTACAAGACAGGCCTTCCGGGAACCGTTACGCTCGATGATAAAAGCTTCGCCGCTGTCCACCACGCGGTCCAGAATCTCGCCAGGTCGGTTCCGGAGCTCGGTCATTGAGAGCAATCCAAAATCCAGCAGCATTTAGTGCGGGCTCTCCTTTCCTGGCCAATTACCGCCATTCAGACGCCACACTTCGTATTTGTTGAGCCACTTCGCTGTGCGCGCCAGTACGAATGTCAAATCGTGGCGTCCTGGGTTCCACATATTGGGGTGAAGGTAACAGATGTTTCCGTCCGGATATTGATGACGAGTGCCAGTTCGTACAGTCGGCATTGTAATGAATACCTTTGGCATTTGACTTGGGTAGTTGGGAAAATAAATGGAAGCGATATACGCGTTTCCGACCGAGGTTTGAAGCCCAGTTTTAACAAAAACACCACCATCGTTGGTGGGATGGGCCTCGACGAGTGCAAATGTCCTCGTAGCTTGTGCAACTTCCAAGCGGATGCGCTGAATGTCCATTAAGCTACCCACTCCTTGTGCGAATACTCGCCGCCAAGGTCCTCACGCATGGTTAACGGCTTACTACGACCACCGAGGTCTTGTGCCAAGGTCTGGCCCTTGGCGCGGACTTCGCCGTTCGGCAGAATTTCGATTTCCACTTCTTCCTCCCTCTCGAGGATCGCCTCTAGTTGCGCAATGTTAGGTCTGCTCATTTTTTAAATCTCCTTTTTGTGTAGTGCGGCAGCACGACCGCACGATCGTTAGACTACAATATTTAAAAATGTATGTCAAGTTAAAATCTTCTGCGTTGAATAAGCCAACAATTCGACGCATTTTATGCGTATAATAGATTGACTTTGCGTCTATTGATAGCCATAATATACGCGAAAGGTGCGTAGAATGAGCCAGTACATCTACAATCACCCAGAGTGGCCCCGACTTCACTGGGACCGTGAGAGTTTAGCCGAACGCCTAGCATTCGTTCGCCACGAACAGGGCCGTTTGCTGGGACGAATGGAAGCTCTCGGCTTCAAGCTGCGTCAGGAGGCGGTCCTCAAAACCCTAACGGAGGACGTGCTCA
>CAYIOH010000737.1:0-2145 GCA_964364975.1 uncultured Bifidobacteriaceae bacterium | reverse complement strand
CTACGATAGTGATTATCGGAGTCATAGTTCTATTGATTGCCGTGGCGTTGGTTTGGATATTTCCCATCGACGAAAGAGCTATAGTCGAAACTGGTGTACGGCCTGAAAATTGAGCTGAGCGAGTTGAGGCGGTGGAGGAATCTGCTGAGAATCTGATTGTTCAATGTCGGAAACCAGCAAAAGGAAACACTCCACCATGAAGAAGCGTACTGAAGAACATGCAAGCGGTCTATCGGAAATCGGTCTTGGATTGGACGACCTGATTCATCGGGGCGCCCGGCAGATCATTGGCCAGGTCATTGAGGCGGAGTTGGGGCAAATGCTTGCAGAGTACGCAAACGTGAAGACGCTGACCGGACAACGCACCGTTGTGCGCAACGGCTATCTGCCCCAGCGCGAGGTATTGACGGCGGTGGGCCCGGTGGCTGTAAACATACCGAAGGTGCGGGATCGTTCGGGATCGGGGGTGAAGTTCAACTCGGCGATTGTGCCGCCGTATGTGCGGCGTTCACTGCGAATTTCTGCGGCGCTGCCGTGGTTGTACCTCAAAGGGATTTCCACCGGCGACATGAGCGATGCCCTCAAAGTGCTGGTCGGCGATGACGCCAAAGGCTTGTCTGCCAACGTCGTGAGCCGTCTGAAAGCACAATGGGCGGACGAACAGGCGCAGTGGAATAAACGCGATCTTTCAGCGGCGCGCTACGTTTACTGGTGGGTCGACGGGATTCACACGCAACTGCGGGCCGAGGAATCCTCGGCGGGGCAATGTCTGCTCATCATCATCGGCGTCACCCCCGACGGAGCTAAGGAACGCGTGGCGATCGGCGATGGGTTTCGCGAGTCGAAAGAAGCGTGGAAAGAGTTGCTGCTTGATCTGAAAAACAGAGGGTTGCAACACGGGCCGTTGCTCGCTGTGGGCGACGGCGCCATGGGATTCTGGGCCGCGCTCGAAGAAGCGTTTCCCGCCACGGCGGCGCAGCGGTGCTGGTTTCACAAGATGGGCAACGTGCTCAACGCGCTGCCCAAATCGCAACACGCCCGCGCCAGGAGCGGACTTCAGGAAATCTGGATGGCGGCCACGCGGGCCGAGGCGATCATGGCCTTCGAGCGCTTCGTGAGCACGTACGCCGCGAAGTATCCCAAGGCCACCGAAAAGCTCACGAAGGACCGCGACGCACTGCTCGCCTTCTACAACTTCCCGGCCGAACATTGGGCGCACCTGCGCACCACTAACCCGATTGAATCGACGTTCGCGACCGTGCGGCATCGCACCACGCGCACGCGCAACTGTGTTTCACGGGCAACCTTCCTGGGGCTCGCATTCAAATTGATCGAGGAGGCCGAAAAATCCTGGCGCCGGATTAACGGCGTCGACAAAATCGAGCCGTTGTTGAACGGTATTGTTTTCAAAGACGGCGAAGCGGTGCAAGACAATCCACCGCTTCAGCAGAACCTGGCCGCCTGAACTATGCGAGGCTCAATATTTGCCGTACACCAGATTTGACTTTAACTCCCTGGAACATTGCCCCAGGTGCAGCGGTCCGCTCAAACTCATCGCCGTGATCGAACAAGCGGCGGTGATCGAGAAAATCCTCACGCACCTGAACCTCAACGCACACCCGCCGCCGCGACTTCCGGCGCGCTACGATCCCAAAGACGAAGCCGAGCTGTACTGGAACCCCGCCACACCCATCCCCGCGATGCACTGACAACGTGACACCGATGATCGCGCACGGCCGCAGCATGCAAACGTAGTGAAAAAGACACCATCGCGCGAAGTGAAATGCGCGCACTTGTCTCCAAACGATCACTTCAAACAGCAAACAAACCGAAAATCCCGGCTCACGATCCGGCAAGATACCGCTCGACTTTGCAAAAGATGGCGTTTATTTTTCCTATACTTCAGCCACGGCTCGTCGAGCAACGCCAACGGTACGCCTGACGTTGCCGTGGAAGATGCTCCTACTGCTGGAACAACGACGATTCAAATTTCTGACGTCACGGGGTTCTCCGAGCTATTTCTTCAAGCCATTCAGGATATTACGCTCTCCAACAACCTGAGCATGAGCAACAATAGGAGCGTTCGGTGGGAAGCCGGAAGAGATATCGTCATCAATGCAAATCTCACGACGTCGGGAAACGGAA
>CAYIOH010000736.1:0-2151 GCA_964364975.1 uncultured Bifidobacteriaceae bacterium | reverse complement strand
CGACCGCGCCGATTAGTGGAAACTCGACCCCAAACGCATCGGCATCATCGGCTCATCCGCCGGCGGGCATCTCGCCTCCACACTACTCACACACTTGGACGCTG
Organism: uncultured Bifidobacteriaceae bacterium; assembly: GCA_964364975.1. Lineage (GTDB taxonomy): Bacteria > Verrucomicrobiota > Verrucomicrobiia > Limisphaerales > JADLHS01 > JALOTT01. Next base: position 2,047 of record CAYIOH010000736.1, on the reverse strand, counting down.
GCAAACCGGACGCCGCGGACCCCATCGAGCGCGTCAGCTCGCGACCGGACCTCGGCATCTTGTGCTATGCGGTCATCACGATGGGCGAGTTCACGCATCAGGGTTCAAAATACAATTTGCTCGGCAAGGCCCCGTCACCCGAATTGGTGCGAGAGTTATCAAACGAACTTCAGGTGACGAAGGAGACGCCACCCTGTTTCATCTGGCATACGTGGGAGGACAAGGCGGTGCCGGCGGAGAACAGTCTGAAATTCGCCGAGGCCCTGCGCAAAGCCGGCGTGCGCTTTGATCTGCACATCTACGAACGCGGCCAGCATGGCCTCGGCCTCGGCTCACAACCCTACGGCAGCGGCGAGCGCCATCCGTGGACGCGCGATTGCGCGTTCTGGCTGAAGGCGCGGGGATTTGCAAAATGACGGCGCGTTGGGCGGCCAGCTTGGCGATTGGTTCGCGCCGAACTGGAGTTCGGCGTTCCATTGGAATTTGCCCGTGAAATTGTAATTGCGCCCGCCGCCGCGTTGGCCTACTTGTCAGTCAAAATTCAACGAAAGGAATTTTATGGGAATTGCAACGTTGGTTCTGATTGGTCTGGTCGCGGTGGCGTTATTTGCCGTGATGTTCGTGGTCGGCATCTACAACAAGCTCGTTGCGCTGCGCAACCGCTTCAAAAACGCGTGGGCGCAAATTGACGTGCAGCTCAAGCGGCGTTACGACCTGATTCCGAATCTCGTCGAGACCGCCAAGGGCTACATCAAGCATGAGCGCGGCACGCTGGAGGCCGTCATTACCGCGCGCAACGCTGCGTCGTCGGCTAATGCCAGGGTCACAGCCAACCCGGCTGACCCGAATGCGATGAAGCAACTCATCGCGGCCGAAGGCACGCTCACGGGCACCTTGGGCCGGTTGTTCGCCCTGTCGGAGGCTTATCCCGACCTCAAAGCGAACACCACGATGATGAGCCTGATGGAGGAACTGACCTCGACGGAAAACAAAGTGTCCTTCGCCCGGCAGGCTTACAACGACAGCGTGATGACCTACAACACGCAACGGGAAGTTTTCCCGAGCAACATCATCGCCGGCATGTTCAACTTCGCCGCCGCCGAGTTGTTCGTGATTGATAAGCCGGAGCAACGCGAAACGCCGAAGGTGCAGTTCTAAACCAACGTGCTGCCGGCATCTTGCCGGCAGAACAATCTATTGGCCTACTTGATAACCGCGTATGAAAAAGTTCGCATTCATCTTCGGTCTTGTGCTACTCGCGGCCATTTTGGTGGCGGCTGGTTTTTGGTTTGGCTTTAGCCAGCGTTTCATGACCGACGCCTGGTCCAGCACGGTGGTTGACAAGTCTCTAACCGACGCCACTGTCAAGGCGTTGATATTGCACCATCTCGATTCTGGGAAGATTGATGACGCACGACATTTGTTACAGACCCAGTTGGATGGTGACATTCTACTTGTGGATTCGCTCCTAGATTATTCAGACGCTCGCAGCCGAGAGTTGGCGGGTAAGATTTTCGCACGCATCGCCGCGTACCGAGCGGAGTATCCATCGAATTATGTAACTAAGATGCCAGAGATTGACACGAGAGTTGATTCGATTTTGAAACGGGCGAGTGAGAGTCACAAATAACGCCGGCCCAATGTAGGATGGACCGAGGCTGAATAGAGAGCTGCCGGTAGGATGCTGGCAGCACGATTTTGAATGGACTTCTTTGAACGACAAGATAAAGCCCGCAAGAACACGAAGCTGCTCGTCGTTTACTTCGTGCTGGCCGTCGTGTGCATCATCGCGGCGGTCTATCTGGCGTGCCTGTTGATTTTTGGCGCCGCAGCCAGCCGCCAGCATTTCGGCGAACCGGCGGTGTTCGCGCTTTGGAATTCCGATCTGTTCTTCTACTCCGCGATGGGCACGCTCGCCGTGATCGTCTTCGGCAGTCTCTATCAAATTTCCGCGTTGTCCGCCGGCGGCAGCGCCGTGGCGGAATCCCTTGGCGGACGGCTCGTGAATCCGGGCAGCGCCGATCCGCAGGAGCGCAAGTTGCTTAAC
>CAYIOH010000735.1:0-2158 GCA_964364975.1 uncultured Bifidobacteriaceae bacterium | reverse complement strand
GTTCTCCGCAAAATACTCGAACAGCACGTTCAATATTTCGACAAGCTGGCCGCGCAACTCTTTGGCCCGTCCCGCCGCCCCACGCATGAGCCGGTATCGCTCGTCGTGCGCCTCATGCACCAGCGCCTCGAATAACGCCGCCTTGTCCGAGAAGTAATAATACAGCGCCGGCTTGGAGACTTTGGCATCGCCGACAATCTGCTGAACGGACGTCGCCGCGTAGCCGCAGTGCGCGAACCGCTTGAGCGCGGCGCGCAAAATCCCCTGGCGTGTTTCCCGGTTGGCTGTGGGTTTGACCATGAAACCTACCGAACGGTAGGTAAAAATAATGGAACGTCAAATTCTTTTCTGCGCCGGTCATGGACCTTTCGGCCCAGCCGCCTGCCCTTGAGGATTTAAAGCCGTGGCGACTTCCTAGCGTAACGGGTGGTGGCACGCAGGTTTTGGGCTTTACTCCGGGGGCGGGAAGCAAATATGAACAGTAAGCTTTTTATGAACAAATGGCACTCGAATCTCCTTTGGCCGGCGGTGACTTCGATCTTGTTTATGCTTGTAGCCACGGGGTGCAACAAACCGGCGGGCGAAGGAGCCGGCGGCGACACCATCAAGGTCGGCGAATTCGCCTCGCTCACGGGCAAGGAAGCCACGTTTGGCATCTCGTCGCACGAAGGCACGCTGCTGGCCATCGAGGAAATCAACGCTGCCGGCGGCGTGCTGGGCAAGAAGCTCGAACTGCTCACCGAAGACACGCAATCCAAACCCGGCGAGCCGGCAACGGTGGTGAACAAACTCATCGCCCGCGATGGCGCGGTGGCCATTCTCGGAGAAGTCGCCTCCAGCCGGTCGCTTGAGGCCGCTCCCATCTGCCAGCAGAACAAAATCCCGATGATCTCACCTTCCTCGACCAATCCGAAGGTCACTCAGGTGGGCGATTTCATTTTTCGCGTTTGTTTCACCGACAAATTCCAGGGCGACGTTCTGGCGAATTTTGCCAGCGGGACTTTGAAGGCAAATAAGGCCGCCATCTTCACGGACGTCAAGAGCGATTACAGCAAAGGGCTGGCGAAATTCTTCAAGGAGAAATTCCTCTCCAACGGCGGCGAGATCGCAGTGGAACTCGATTACAACGGTGGCGACAAGGATTTCAAGGCGCAGCTCACGGCCATCAAGGCGGCCAATCCCGACGGCGTATTTGTGCCCGGTTATTACACTGATGCCGCGTTGATCTGTGTGCAGGCGAAACAACTCGGGTTGAACGTCCCCCTATTTGGTGGCGACGGTTGGGAGTCTGACAAGCTGGTTGAGATCGGCAAGGACGCGGTTGAGGGACACTACTTCTCCACCCATTTTCATCCGGACGTAGGCAGCGAACTCGGTCGGAAATTCGTCGAGCACTACCGCAAGCGTTGGAATGGCAAGTCGCCCGACGCGCTGGCCGCGTGCGGTTACGATTCCGCGTTCGTGCTGGCCGACGCCATCAAGCGCGCCGGCAGCACGGAGGGTCAGAAGATTCGCGACGCCCTGGCCGCGACGAAGAATTTTTCCGCGGTGACCGGTACGATCACGATCAACGAACGTCGCGACGCCACCAAGTCCGCCGTGATTCTTCAGGTGAAGGACGGCAAGTACAAGTACCTTGAAACCGTCGCGCCGTAGGTGGTTGATAGTTGATAGTTGATAGTTGATAGGGGGGGCGGCAAGTTTCTTCCATGTTCAACTTTGAGAAGTTTGAAACCTGGCAGAAGGCGATCAATTTTGCCGATTTGGCAACTATCAACTAACGACTATCAACGAACTTCTCCAACAACTCATCAACGGCCTCGCCCTTGGGGCAATCTACGGGCTGATCGCGCTTGGCTACACGATGGTTTATGGCGTCCTGCGCTTTATCAACTTCGCGCATGGCGACGTTTTCATGCTGGGCGCCTTCGCCGGTTACTTTCTCTCGCCGCTGGTCAATCGCTTTCTACCGGCGCAATCCTATGTCGGCGGCGTGCTGGTGCTCGTGCTGGCCATGGCCATCTGTGCTGGCATCGGTATGCTCATCGAATTTCTCGCCTACCGTCCGTTGCGCCGCCGTCCCAAGCTCACCGTGCTCATCACCGCCATCGGTGTGTCATTGTTCTTGGAATACACGGGCCAGCACAAAGCCGTGTTC
>CAYIOH010000734.1:0-2158 GCA_964364975.1 uncultured Bifidobacteriaceae bacterium | reverse complement strand
GCCCAAACGTTTTCTCCCCCGCATCGGTACGCCGGCGTATCATCTGATGCTGACCGCCGTGGCTATTTTCATTCTTGGCCCGCTGGGCGGCATCTCGGCGGCGTTCATGAATTTTTCCATCGGCTTCTTCATCGGCGGTCAGGTGCTCGCCGGAATCCTCGGCAGCGCGGTCACGTTGCCCTACGGCCCGGAGGGTAAGCACGGCGCGAATTTCATGCAGACGATGGCGGCGTCGGTGGCCGGCATGTGCGGCATGGCGGTCCTGATGCAGGCGATGGTATGGCTGGGTCTGCCTGAACCGCCCGTGTGGCAACTCATCCTCTACTTCATGTGCATCGGCATGTTCGGTGTCGGGATCGGGATGCTCTACACGCCCATCCTCGTGGATCGGATGCAACTGGCGTTTCCCTCCGGCTTCGCGGTTGCGAACATCCTGCGCGCGCTGACGGACAAAAATCTCCTCAAGCGCTCCATCGCCAAGCTCGGCGGCGGGATGGGCATCGGTTACCTCGGGGGACTCGCTGCGCTGAAAGTCTCCGCCGTAAGCGCCATTAACTTGTCCACCTCGACATTCGGCGCGGGTATGATTGTCGGGGCGCGGATTGCCATTCCGGCGCTCGTGGTGGCGTTGATCGGCAAATGGCAGACGCCGCGCTTGGTCGAGATGGGTTGGCTTGAACCCAACGCTCCGTTCCGCAAGATCGGCTTCATCATCTCGCTCGGCACGATCCTTGGCGCGGCCATGATTGACATTACGTTGATTCTAATCGAAGCCGTGCGCCGGTATCGGCAGCAAGGCACCGTGGCCGTCCAACCCGCCGAGGACTGGAAGCGCGTGAACATGCTGCGGCTGGTGTTATGGGTCGTGTTTTGGGGCGCAGGCGTCGTGGTGGTGGGCAGCCAGGTATTGCACCAGCCGGTGTTCTTCCTCGCGGTTGCCGTGGGCCTGTGTTTTCTCTTCGTGCTCGTGAACGGGATTTCGCTCGGACTCACGGATTGGAATCCCATTTCCAGCGCATTCGTGATGTCGGTCTTCATTCTGGCTGCGTTGGGCCTGCGCGACCCGGGTGTGGGTCTGATGTGCGCCTCCATTCTCCTCATCGCGTGTAGCGAAGGTGGCGACATGCAGCAAGACCGCTCGACCGGCTGGCGGTTGGGCACCAATCGCGTCGTGCAATTCCGCTATCAGGTCATCGGCATCGCCATGGGCGCGGTGCTGGCGGTGGCGCTGGCGAAAATCTTCATGAGCGCCTATCCCATCCTGCGCGCCGACCAGTTTGCCGATCCGCACCTCGAAGGCGCGCAGCAATGGCAATCGGCCATGACCTACAAATTCGTCGGCGCGCTCAAAGGCATCACCACCAGGCAGCCGCACGTGATGAAAGCGCTGGCCCTGGGCATCACACTAGGTCTGCTCATCGAAACCGCCCGCAAACTCCTCAAGCGCAGCGTGCGCTACCGGGAGTTTTCACAGAGATCGCGCACTGGCCGCGCGACCGAGTTCACAATTGACACGGCCATCATCGCCAGCCCGTACGCCTCGTCGTTCGGCGGGTTTGTGGAAATTCCCACGGTGCTGTGGTGGACGGCGGGCGGGTTGTTGCCGTCTGCGTACAACTTCGTGAAATCCAAGCTCAACTCCAACGCCGCGAAATCCGCGGAGAATGGCGTGCCCGAGGACATGAGCACGATGTCGCTGGTGGGCGGTGGATTGATCGCGGGCGATTCGCTCGCGGCGTTGAGTGTGGGCATCATTGGCTTGCTGGCAACCGTTGCAGGTCTCGTACTCACTCCCACGATACTCGTATGGGCTACTGGTGTGCTGGTCTGCATCGCTTTTTTTGCTTTTGGATTATGGATGCTTGTGGACTGTGCGTTGAAGGAGAGTGAAATTGGATCAAAGATCGCTTGGGTTCTGATAATTCTGTTCACTGGTTGCGTTGGTGCTCCACTCTACTATTTCTTCCGCAAGCGGTCGCGCAACCGGCGACAGATGTTGCAAAATTAGTGCGGGTAGAATTCAGGCAAAGTGGGCGAAGGCAGAGCACGATGTCGCTGATGGGCGGGGGACTGATCGCCGGCGATTCGCTCGCGGCATTGAGCGTGGGGATTTACGGGCTGCTCAAGGCGGTTTTTTGAGCGGTCAACTCAACGCAAT
>CAYIOH010000733.1:0-2159 GCA_964364975.1 uncultured Bifidobacteriaceae bacterium | reverse complement strand
TTGGTGTTAGGAAAAGCTGAGTTATTGATAGGACATATGGCAGGATCCGGGTCCGGAATGGCTGCACGCTCGCATTCCGCAGTACCCGGCATTCTGTCAAATCCAAACGCGTCACTCGCATCTTCGTTAAAATAAAAGGCGCCGAGCAGCCAGTTCAACCTTTGTCCACTATCAGAAGCGAGTGTCGTCTCCAGTTGGTAGCTTTCGGATTTCTCGGGAAAGAAACTATGACGTTTTGGAAATTCTGATGAATCATTGTCAAAGGCGAGATCGGTATCGGTCTTTCTCCATGAACCAAGGGCCTTCAACTCGACGCCGCCTAGAAAATTGGGCATGCCCAAGATAAATGTGCCACTAACGCCGCCCGAGTCAATATCGTTGTCCTGCGGCCCGTCCAGGGCTACATCATAGAGATCACCGGACACTCCGATTGTATCATTGGTGAATGTTCCCCCTGTTTCACGTTGGCGCAGGTAGTCACCGCGGAGTATGAATTCTGCATTTTCCGACAAGTCGAAGGCAATTGCAGTTCTCAGGGCTGAGGCGCCCTCGTCGCGGTATCTTCTGTCAGTCAATTTGTCTCTTTGGTACCCGTCCATGTCATTCTTCATAACTGTGAGCCTTGCCCGAACCGTGTCAGAAACTGGACCGGAAATTGATCCGTCGAATCTCGTTTTTTCGTAATTGCCAATTGTCATTGCGCCGGATAATTCCAGTTCGTCTGTCGGTAATTTGGAGACGATGTTGAAGGTGCCGGCAGTAGTGTTTCGACCATACAATGTCCCTTGGGGACCCTTAAGGATCTCGATCCTTTCAACATCAAAGTAATCCGAATAAACGCCACTCGTTCGGGGAATATAAACCCCATCAATATGCATGGTGGCGCTGGGATCGACACCGACCCCGAATGCTGACGAACCAACCCCTCGAATAGTGACGACCGCAAATGAATCATCGAGTACCGTCACGTTCGGCGTAGCAAACTGAATGTCATCGATATTTTCGATCTGGCCCTCAGCGATCATCTCACTGCTGAACAGGCTGATGGCAATCGGCGTATCTTGAAGGACCGTTTCGCGCCTTTGTGCGGTAACGACCACTTCCTCGATTACGCCTTTTCGATCCGCCTGGGTATCGCTTTGGGCCAGCGCGAACTGGCCCCCACCTGTTGCAGCTATAAACGCGATAGCCGTTCCCAATAACTTGATTTTTTTCACGTTGAACCTCCCCAATTAATCAAGTGGATGGCAGTGCCCATTACGTAGAAACAACAACCCGCAACCCGAAGTTAATCCGCTATTGATAGGTGTGCTACATAGTGGTTATGTCTTGTCTGTACAGGACAGTATAGATCAGGGCGACAATAACGCAACTCCGGGTTGCGCGTCGAAAAGTAAATGTTCTGCCCAACGTAGACCGCCGGGATGGGCCGCCCCAGCCAGAAGTATTCAGCGGCAGTGAACGCAGGCCTGATCCGCGCACGGCGTGGCAGTGGGGCCGTAGGGGCGGGTCTCAGACCCGCCCGTACCGGGGGCCGGAGAGGGGGGCAGAGGCGTGATCGTCGCGCCCGAGGTGGGAAGCGCCGGCGTGGTGGAGATGGATGTAACCGTCGGGATGTGCAGTGCCTCCTGCGGCAGCGCGGGAGTCCCGGGGTGCGGGGCCGCACGCGAAGCGGTCATCGCGCTCTGTGTAAGCAACTCCGCCACGCGCGTGGCGACGAATTCAGTGGGGTTGGGGCCGGCCGCCGAAGAGGTCGCCGGGGCGGAGCAGGCGGAGAGGAGAAGGCACACTGCGCAACCTGCGGCAATGCACCAGTGGGAGAACCGTATTGAGCATTGAGCTTTGTGAATTAGGAGTTGAAAGTTGGGGTTTAGGATTTCCGCATCACTTCCGCTCCCGCAGCGTCCGGTCAATCGCCGCGAGCGCATCGTTGGCGCGGGCTTCGATGCCGGAGAGTTCTTTGAGCCACGCGGCGGCGTTCGCGCGCACGTTGAGCGCTGCGCCCGACAACGCGGCTTTGGCAAGATAGGCCGCTGAACCCGAATCCGACAGCGCGTTGACGTTCCCCTTCTCGGCGGCGATGGCGGCCAGCCCCAGCGTGGCGACGGCGGCGTGGCCGTTGCGGCGGAAGGATTCCAGATCCATGTGGTAGCCCTGTT
>CAYIOH010000732.1:0-2159 GCA_964364975.1 uncultured Bifidobacteriaceae bacterium | reverse complement strand
TCGTAAAGGTAAAGGGGTCAGTTCTTGATTTTGACTACTCTTTGGTTCACGCCTCGCGCGCCAACTACAGCGATGGCACGTAAAGGGGTCAGTCCCGAATGGCGCTTAGTTTAGACCCTTGTTTTTTCGGGGGTTGTTTTTCGGTACTGACTGCGATGGGCAATCTCTTTGAACTGATGCCGGGGTTTGTTGAGCAGCGGATAGGGCTTGGGCCGCCGTTTGACCGCGCGCGGTTCGCGCCGGCCGGGCCGCTCCGGCACGGCATCCAAGGCCAGCACACAGAGTAATTCGGCGACCAATTCCCGCTGCTGCTTTTGCGAACGCGCTTGGGCGATGGCCAGGCTGAATTGCCGGCTCGCAGCCACCGTGCCTTTGAAGCTGATGCGCTCCATGGGCACGTCGTGGAGGGCACTGGCCTGGGCCCCCAAAGCGCGGATCAGATTGTAGGCGATGAAAAACATTTCCAATTCCTTGTGCACCATTTGGGGACTTTGGCAGCGCAACACTTCCATGCCCATGCTGGTCTTGAGGTCGCGAAACCACAGTTCAATCCGCCAGCGCCGCGCATAGAGCCGAGCCAAGGCTTCCGCGGGATAGGCCTGCGCATCCACCAACGTGGTCACCAAGGTGACCGCTTTAACCCGAAAACCCCGCACCTGAAGCTGGAAGCGCAGCACGCGCACCGCCAGTTTTTCGGGGATGAGTTGCCCCAGCGACTGGGGCAGATAGCGCGGCTTCTGCTTGGGCCTGAGCCACGTGAAGAGCCGGTCGTTTTTGCCCAGGCGTTTTCCTTGGCGCAAGTCCGCCGGCCGGGCTTGGTGCAAGCGAAAGAGACTGTGGATCTGGCGCAACCGGAACAAGGCCATCAGCACGTAACTGCAGAAGCCCCGGTCGGCGATCGCCAGGTCGCGGGGCTTGAACGCGTCCAGGAGTTGCTGCAGCAAGGTCAGTTCGGACTGGTGTTTGTTGCCCTTGGCGTAGTCGAGCAAGACGCCGCTGCTCAGGCTGAAGAGGCCGACCAGTTTCAGCAAGGGAAACCCGCAGCCGGGCTTTTGGGAGCGGGACTGGGGATAGGCTCGCTGGTTTTTGGCCGTGTCGGGCAAACTGACGCAGGCCCCGTCGATCACCTTGGGGCACAGGCCCTACCAGCGTTGCTGGGCCTGGGGCAAGAGTCGGTCGGCGTGGGCGGCGACGGCCACGCGCAGGCGCTGGAGGGTGTCCAGGGGAAAGCGGCCCCGGCCTTGGCAGTAGCCGCTGGTGCCGGCATCCACGGCGCCGAGGTGGTGGAGGCGGAAGAAGGCTTGGATTTGGTCGACCACTTCGCGGCAGGAGCAGCCGGGGTTGAGGACTTGGTAGAGAAAGCCCCAGAAGGTGCGGCGGATCGAATAGATGCGCTCGCGACTGTTGGGGCCTTCGTCGGCTTGGGCCAAGAGTCCGGGCGGGAGGCAGGCGCCGAAGAGCAGTTCCAAGCGCAGCAGGCTTTGCTGGCGCAGGCGCACGACGCGCTGGCCCAAGGCGGCGAGGCGGGGTCGGAACGCCGGGAAGAAGGGGGTGTGAAACATAAGGGCGGTAATATTACCGCCCTATTGACAGCGATGCTAGACTTTTCTCATGCAATCACCAAAAAAACGATGGCCGGCCGACTACCAGCGGCTGCGCCGGCAATGGGCGGGTGTGGGCTGGATCAGCGAAGGCTATGTGCAGGATCGGGGCCCGGGCGCCGGTGGACCCTGCTACCAGTGGACGCGCAAAGTACGCGGCAAAACCCTCAGCGTGGCCTTGTCCCAGGAGCAATATCAATGGCTCAAGCAGGCCATTGAAAACTGGCGGCAGGTGCAACAAACCCTCAAGGCCATGCAGCGGCTGTCGCGGCAGGTCCTCTTTGAAACCGTGCCGCACCCGCCTCGGCGCAAGAAGCTGGGCAAGAAAGTTTTAGGTCTTATCTAAGCGCCATTCGGGTCAGTCCCACACTTTGACACTTTGGCCTTGCCGCAAAATAACATTTACTTTTCTCTGTGCCTGTGGTAGCTTGAATTAATGCGAGCAATCGAAGACAAAACGGTTCTGGTTAAACTCCTGGATACTCTCGACGAAGCGCAAAAACGGTGGTTTGTCGGTCGCGAGGCAATGTTACTCGGGCATGGCGGCATCAAATGCAT
>CAYIOH010000731.1:0-2165 GCA_964364975.1 uncultured Bifidobacteriaceae bacterium | reverse complement strand
ACATGCTGGAAATCGGCCTGCTCGCGAAAACCGAAAAGGACTCCCGCGCTGATTTTCAAGACGGTTATGATTTTGAGGACGCATTCCGCAAACCATTTTTGCCGTCGGGCAAGCTGCCGGTTCAGCCGGCCGAGCCAAAACCGGCGAAGGCGTAGCGTTGCCTCGCCGCTGAATTACGCTCTGGATGTTTCGTCCCGCTGTTTTTTCTATGACCACCGCTGCCATTTCTGCCGCCGATAAAAAAACCGAGATCCCGTCGCTCCCACCCGGCGTCCAACTCACCACGCTGGACAACGGCCTGACCGTCATCGTGCGTGAAGACCACAGCGCGCCCGTCGTCTCGGCGCAGGCGTGGGCGATGACCGGCAGTGTGCATGAAGGCCGCTGGCTCGGCGCCGGACTTTCGCACGTCCTGGAGCACATGCTCTTCAAAGGCACGACCACGCGGCCGGGCAGCCGCATCGATCAGGAGGTGCAGGATGCCGGCGGCCACATGAACGCCTACACCAGTTTTGATCGCACGGTATATCACATTGACGTGCCCAACACCGGCGCGCGCGTGGCGATTGATATTCTTTGCGACATCATGCAACACGCGACCCTGCCCGCGGACGAGATGGCCAAGGAGAAACAGGTCATCCTCCGCGAAATGGACATGAACCAGGATGATCCGGGCCGCCGAGCGAGCCGTCGCCTCTTTGAGGTTGCCTACACGAAAAGCCCCTATCGCTTCACCGTCATCGGCTATCCTGATATTTTCAACGAACTGAAATCTGACGACATTCTCGGTTACTACCGGGAAAAATACGCGCCGAACAACGTTTTCGTCGTCGTGGCCGGCGACGTGAAGCCTGACGAGGTCGTGACCCAAATCCGCGAGACTTACGCCAAGAGCAAGGCCAAGTCGCTTCCGCCCGTCGTGCTCCCAGAAGAACCGAAACAAACCGCGTCGCGCGAGGTCATTGAAGAAGCGCCAGTCGAACTCGGCCATTTTCATTTCGCCTGGCACATTCCTGAACTGCGCCATCCCGACGTGCCAGTGCTGGACGTGCTCGCCGTCTTGCTCGGGAGCGGGCATAGCTCGCGCCTCTACCGCGAAGTGCGCGAGAAGCAGGGCCTGGTGAATTACGCCGACGCTTGGACATATAATCCCGGCGACCCCGGCCTCTTCGGCATGAGCGCGGTGGTGGACGCGGACAAATTTTCGAAAGCCCGTGACGCAATGCTGGCCGAATTGCAAAAGCTCAAAGCGAAGCCCGTCGCCAAAGCGGAACTTGGCAAGGCCGTCAAACAATTCATTTCCGCCACGTTCGCCACGCGAAAAACCATGCAAGGCCAGGCGGCGGACCTCGGCGGAAGCTGGCTCGCTGCCAACGATCTCAATTTTTCCGAACGCTACCTCGCCGCCGTCAAACGGATCACGCCCGCCGACGTGCAGCGTATCGCTCGCAAATATCTTACAACGGAAAATCGCACCCTCTACGCGCTTCTCCCCAACGGCACCGCCCCCAAATCATCCGCCATCGCTGAGACGACCACCGCCCACGCGGTTCAAAAATTTGTTTTGTCCAATGGCCTGCGATTGCTCGTGAAAGAAGACCATCGCCTGCCGTTCGTCGAATTCCGCGCTCTATTTCAAGGCGGCGTGCTCGCGGAAACAGAGGCGAACAACGGGATTACCCAGTTGCTTGCCAAAATGCTCCTCAAGGGCACCAAGCACCGCAGCGCGGAGGACATCGCGCGCGAAATTGAAACCGTTGGCGGCAACATGGACAGCTACGGCGGCAACAACAGTTTCGGCGTCAACGTGGAGACGTTGAGCGACGATTTCACGACCGGGTTGGATTTGCTCGCGGATGTGTTGTTGAATCCCACGTTCCCCGCGTCCGCACTCCGACGCGAGCAGGAGATTCAAATCGCCGGCATCCGCGCTCAAAAGGACGAACTGCTCAAGAGCGCCAGTAAAGCCATGCGCCGCGCGCTGTTCGGTGACATCGGTTACGGTCTCGACACGCTTGGCACTGAGAAGAGTGTTCAAAAAACCAAACCCGCCGACCTGAAATCTTTTCACGCCCAACTTGTCGCTCCGAACAACTGCGTCCTCGCCATTTACGGTGATGTGAAGACGGCCACCGTAAAAGCCGCGGTGAAAAAAGCATTCGCCA
>CAYIOH010000730.1:0-2169 GCA_964364975.1 uncultured Bifidobacteriaceae bacterium | reverse complement strand
TCGTCGACCTCTGCCTCTCCGAGAAAGGCTACCAGCCCATCGGCTGGAAATAACACAGCCCTGACGAATCGGTAGTTTTTCGCACCCACCCACCGACGTAGTCGGTCCCAAGGCGTGTCCCCGACTTTTCGCAAGCCCGCTTTTTGCTTGCTTTAGGACTACGCATATAATATTATGCGTAGATGATGACGAAGCTCCAGTTGGCCAAGCTGCGGCAAAAGGTTCGCGCCCTCAAGGCCAGGCGAAACGTGCTAGAACACGTCGCCATGACCCACCACCCGATGGTCGGCGCCTCCTTGATTGAGCGCCACTTTCGCCAGACGGGTCAGACCGCCTACTTTCTTTCCATTCCAACGCCGGAAAACGTCGCCTGGCACCGCTATGTGCGCAAGAACGAGTTGGACCACTTCCGGCGGCGGGCGGGAGCTTGGCGTGAGTTCGTCCACGCCATGGCGGAATGGGTAACGATCAACAAGGAAATCGAGCAATCGTTGCGTCAGTTGGGGAAGGGACGTTGTGAAAAGCTGGAAATTCGTCGAGGCAAAAACAGTCTGGCCTTGAAGCGCTCCCGAGGGATGTGACCTCAGCAGAGGAATACACCCTTCCCGAAGCCCTGTTCAAGACGATCGACCACTTCGCCCCGGGGTTCTGGGCGGCGTTGGCTGAGGTCAAGGACCCGCGAAATCCCCTGCGCATCGGGTATCCGCTCCATCAGGAGCTGCTGGTCGCCGTGCTGATGTCCATGGTGAAGGTAGACTCGCGGCGAAACATCAAGTACAAGCTGGGTACGCCTGTCTTCGTCGCCAACATGCTGACCGTTTTGAAGCGACTCTACCCGAAGGACGTTTTTGCCGAGACCATGTTCCACGGCGACACCCTCAATTACGCGCTCAAGGGCGTCGATCCCCGGGAGATCCGCGGCCTGTGTACGCTCGTGATCCGATCGCTGCTGCGAAAGCGGTGCCTCGATGATTTTCGCTTGAAGGGTCTGTACTACCCGGTGGCCGTGGACGGGACCGGAGCGTTGGTTTTTCGGGACAAGCATTGTGACCATTGCCTCCGGAAGACTTCGAACGGGCAGACCATCTATTATCATCCTGTCGTCGAAGCGAAGCTCGTCCTGAAGAACGGTCTGGCGCTTTCGGTGGGCACCGAGTTCCCTGAGAATGAACATCCTGACGTCAAGAAACAAGACTGCGAGTTGAAGGCGTTCTATCGGCTGGCGAAGACGCTCAAGAGAGATTTCCCGCAGACGCGCCTGTGCTTGCTGCTCGATGGCCTGTTCGCCTGCGCGCCGGTCGTGAAGTTGTGCGAGCACAATCGCTGGGCCTACATCATCACGCTCAAGGAAGGCAGCCTGCCGACTGTGTTCCAGGATTATGAGGCGCTGCTCACGCTCACGCCGGAGAACGTGCGGGTTGTCGAAAGTGATGGGCGGCGGCGAACGTACCGCTGGATCAACGACGTCGACTTTGGCGGCCGGACGGCGAACGTCTTCGAGTGCCTGGAGGAAACGGCCGAAGGCACCAAGCATTTCATTTGGTTGACGGGATTTCGTATTGACGCCACGAACGTCGGAGAGTTATCGGAGCAAGGGGGGCGACTACGCTGGAAAATTGAGAACGAGGGGTTCAACACGCAGAAGAACGGGGGCTATGGACTGGAGCACGCCTTCTCGGAAAACAACGTGGCGCTGAAGAATTTCTATTTGCTCATGCAGATAGGGCACATCTTCAACCAGTTGATGGAGAAGGGGAGTTTGCTGCGCGAGCGCATTTGGGCGACTATGGGCAGCCTGAAGGTGTTCTCGCAAAGGTTGTGGGCCGTACTGACGGAGACCGCGATCGATGAGGCGAGGCTACGGACAATCCTTGGGACTCGCATCCAGATTCGGTTCGAAGCCGGATGAGCGGCGGAGTTTGTGCTCGGTCCGTCGGATCCCCGGTCGCCCCATATCGAAGTGCCCACGAATGCAGCCCAGCAGTTCGCCGCTCGGCGGCGGTGCTTGGGTGCGCAATGATTTTTTCCGCCTACTTCATCCGCGCAAATTCACGCCGCCGGAAGTGACCGGCCGCCTCCCGACGGAGTCGCACCTTGCCGATTCGTCAGGGCTGTAGGCTGACCGGGGGGATGGCGAAAAGCTGATTTTACCGTTACAATTCGAGAATC
>CAYIOH010000729.1:0-2171 GCA_964364975.1 uncultured Bifidobacteriaceae bacterium | reverse complement strand
GCTCTGGCGAACGGCGGGTTTACCTTAGCGTCACGGTATGGATTGCACGCGACAATGTGCGGCGGTCTTTCCCTGTCACGATGAAGCCGCGAGCATCGGCGAAGTTGTCGCGGGCGTGCGGCAACATTTGCCGACCGTGATCGTCGTGGACGACGGTTCGGAGGACGGCACCGCCAACGCGGCCAGTCAGGCCGGCGCCGAAATCATTCGTCTCCCACGGAACACCGGCAAGGGCGCTGCGTTACAGGCCGGCTGGCAGCGCGCACACACCCGCGGCTTCACGTGGGCACTGAACCTCGACGGCGATGGTCAGCATCGTCCTGAAGACATTCGGACCTTCCTTCGTTGCGCCGATGAAACCGGGGCTTTGATGATCGTCGGCAATCGCATGCATCGTTCTCAAGCTATTCCCTGGCTGCGCCGCACGGTCAATCGTTGGATGAGCCGCCAACTTTCCGCTCGCGCCGGCCAACCCCTGCCTGATTCGCAATGCGGGTTTCGGTTGCTCAACCTGCCGGCTTGGGCCGCGCTGCGTTTGGAGACCGACCACTTCGAAATCGAATCGGAGATATTGTTAGCCTTCGTCCACGCCGGTTATCGGGTTGAGTTTGTGCCCATTCAGGTGATTGGCGAAGGGCCGCACAGCCACATTCATCCGCTTAAGGATACGTGGCGGTGGCTGCAATGGTGGCAACGGGACAACCGGGGTTGAGTTCCTGGATTATCTCCTTGTCTGAAGCGGCGGCCCCAAACCATGCTCTGCCGCATGACAACAGCCGTATCCGCTCAAACCCCATCCCGTCACCAGACGTCCTGGATCAAGCGATTGGTGGTGAAGATCGCGTCTTTGGTGATTCTCGGGCTGGTCTTTGGGTTTGGCTATGACTGGGCCGCGCCCCGGCTTTATGGGCCGGAGCGGGTCACCGGCTTTCGGCTGGGCGTCGTGCATGGCGCTTTGATGCCCGTGGCCCTGCCCACTCTGCTCATGGGGAACGACGTGCCCATCTACACCACAAGTCCGGCGGGACGAATTTACAAGCTCGGATACATTGCGGGCATAAACCTGTGCGGCTTGCTCTTCTTTGGAGTTGCGTTCTGGCAGCCGAAACGACGGCAGAATCGAACTGCGGACTCGCCCCTCGCCCGCGTTCAATAAAGTCCGCCGAGATATTTTTCGAACACGTTCAGCGCGCCGCCCGGCCAATATTTGGCGCGCGGGAAGGTGAAGGTTCGCGCGGCCCGCTCGTAGATGAGTTTCGCCGGCTGATCGGGAACGTTCGGGTCGTAGGCGTCGAACTGAATGTCCCGGTCCGATGGCTTTGCATCGAACAGCACAATTCCATGGTTGATCGTGAGTTGAGGAAAGCGGAAAAGATGCACGACTGGCGCTGGTCGGATGCGAATTGCTTCCGTCAGTTGCTGGGCCATTTTCTCCTGATGCCGTCGCGAAACCGGGGCGACCATCCGCCAGTGGCTCCGGACAAAATAGGATTGCCACGGGCCGCCACACTCCGCCTGGAGCAGAGGCGCCCGGGCCCGGCTGAAGGAGCGCAGGCAGTCGTAGCCCGGAATCACAATCTTCTCACTCTCGGAACTGGGCTGGCGCGGGTTGCGCGAAACCACCTCACGAATGAGCCGCCGATATGCCGGCTCCTCCACGGGGGCCAGCCCCGGCTCAAAGCGGGCATGAAAGAAAAATTGCCGCGCCGATCGCACCATGACGAAGCAACGGTGGGTGTAGGTGGGCGGCGGATTGTTGCGGCAGGTCCTCATGGCCCCCGTCACTGGATCAAAGTGGTATTGCCAGATCAGCTCGTTCGCAAAGGTGAACGTGTCGCGTTCGAACAAGAACGGGCGGGCTTCAGGCGCTGTCGGCAAAATCATGCTTGCGATAGAAACTAACCATAGGCTAGGAACGTGACAATGCTTTACGAACGCTGGCGCACCGTCGCCACCAAACGACGCAACGAACCCGCCTTGCGCGATCTGGCTTCAGGCCGGCGGTGGTCATTCGGAGATTTGTTCAAGGCGGGTGAGTCCATCCGTGTGGGCAACAACGATTTCATTTTCCCACAGGGCCAGTCGGCGGAATTCGTCCTTGCCATCCTCGCTGCGTGGCGCACGGGCAAAATCGTTTGCCCGCTCGAACGGGGACAAAAGCCGCCGGGTAG
>CAYIOH010000728.1:0-2174 GCA_964364975.1 uncultured Bifidobacteriaceae bacterium | reverse complement strand
ACGATAGACTTAGTCGTAAACTGGAATCCCACAAGGTTAGGATTGGAGGGAAGACGCGTAAGCCTGAGGTATTGAACTTTAGACGAAAAATTCGAATGGAACTCGACCGACTTGAGCTTAAAATTGCGGCGATCCAGTCGAGTGAATCAGAGAGCGACTTAGGCAACCTTACCTCGCAGGTTCTGGGTGAAATTTTTGTCCCACAATTTGTCCAACAATTGGACAAACCTCCTAACCAAGTCGACCTCGATTTAAATGGTTTTTTTGAGGCGTTTCCTCAGGGCTTTATGCCGGCATTGTTTACGGACATGCCTCGGCGAATTCCGGGAAAATCTTGTCTTCTTATCACGGGAGTACGTTCCGATTCGCATGAACCGGGCGCAGCGTTTACGCACGATATTCAAGATAACGTTTCATGCCTCGCTCCTGGAGGGGTTTTACTCACGGATGGGATGAGAGAATCCTATACGCGCATTCAGCGGTTTGCAGAAGTGCAAAGAGCTCTCCACGAAGCTAAAAATCTAGGCATAAAAATTCTGGCTGAAGTTGTGCTGGATGCCGAAGGCACTCCCTTGGCTCTTATGGTTCAGCGCCGTCATCCAGAGCAAGACTTTTTGAGTGCCGAAGAAAAAGCCATCTGTTTTGCTCCAGAAGTTACCTTCGCAAAGATTGATCGTGTAGCTCACCGCATGGACATTGAGGTTGTGAATGACGTACGACGACGCATCATGGATATTGCGGCAGATAATGTCCTCATCTTTCGTGCGTTGCAAGGTACATTGGAAGAAAATCTCGCAAGAGTTCTTTGCGAGGTTTTTGAGGCTCGTTTGATGGCACATTATAAAAGCGAAAATCGCGCTGAATTGTTTGATTTGCTGGGATTTTCTCCGAGCGCAAATGCTACCGCAGGTGATGAAGCTGAGTGGCGGGATTACCTTATGAACATCCTAAAAGGCGAGAATGAGGATTCTGCGACTTCTCTCATTGGCAAGGATGAAGTTCGTGCCGCGCAAGAAGCGCTTTCAGCGGCCATGGCCGAGCACATAGAAAGCACTGGCCAAGCGGTTCGCACTTTTACTCCAACACGCCTGGATACCTTGTCTCCTCGCCGTATTTATGGATTTGCTCGGCAAGGTTCCCTCAGCGATACTGCGATTAATCGTTTTCCGGAGCCTGCTGTACTTCCTAACAATAATCAGTTTAATGACATCGACTATTTACAGCCGGGAAAAGTTATACAGCTCCGACGCCAACTCCGCCGTCTTCAAAAATACGGGCATATTAGCTACCCAATTTTACTTGTCGATTTTGCCGACTGCGCCACCAATGATCTTCTACAAGAAAAACTTAGAAAACTCCTTGGAGCTGAAGATTATCAACGTTATGTGGATAGGCTTCGGATTGCTTTTAGGACTGGAATGATGATTAAAGACTTTCCTGATGTTCAGAGAAAAATTGATCATGTTGCAGAGCATGGTGGCATTGTGGTAGGCGGAGGAAGTTGGTTTGATGCTTACGACGACTTTGGGAAATTTTACAAAACTCATATTGCTCACCCTTTGCTGGATGAGGTAGCCAATAACTCCCCTCAAGAATCCAGGCTACGCCTTTTGAATATCTGCTTTTCATCGCAAACAATGGCGGATATTATTGGGAAACGTTTTTGTAAGGACAGAATTCGTACACGCCCTGGCCTCCTTGAGCTTGGCCCTTCGCCCATTCGCCTCACACGCGATGGTCAAGCACACCCTATTTTTGCTGATTTTCCCCCTAATTTAACACTTGCGATGACGCATAGTGGCCATGTGGACGATCGACGCAATGGTCATGAATATGAACGAACTCTTCCCTTTTTTAGGCCACTTGCTACGAGTCAACTCACTAGCAATCATGCGGTTTGGGAGGGCTTTGGTGGTCGCGTGATCTGCATGCAGCCTCACCCCGAAATTGACCTTGTGGAAGACGGCCAACTTTCACGCGATGTCGAGGTGGTCATGAAAGAATTGCTGGACGAAAGATCTTTTCCGGGCCTCGCTGAACAGTTTGGAGTTACTCCACGCATGCTTTGGCATAATTGGCGCGAAGCCGCCCCGCGGAGCGATGAACGCAGACATGACAGTGACGCCCATGTCAGGGCAAATGCAGGCTCTCACCTTTTAGTCAATACACTGTTG
>CAYIOH010000727.1:0-2177 GCA_964364975.1 uncultured Bifidobacteriaceae bacterium | reverse complement strand
GCACGCGGCCGTGGCGCTGGGCAAGCCCGTCGTTGCGCTGTGCGGTCCGACCGAACCGCGCCGAACCGGGCCGTACGACCGGCCTGGGCAAGCGGTGCGGCACGCCTTGCCTTGCGCGCCGTGCCTGAAGCCGCGGTGCGCCTGGCCGCAGCCGATGGAGTGTTTGAAAGCCATATCGCCGGCAACCGTGTTCGAGCGCGTGCGGCGGGAGTTGGACCACGGATGATGGAAGCCTAAAACTTCGAAGGTCAGAGGAGCGGCAAATCAGAAAAATCAAAATGGAAGTTCGCGGTGCGGACTCGGATTGTTGTCTTTGTGCCGCTCTTCCCCTTTGAATTTTGAGCGCCGAATTGGTTGACCTGAATAGCGGCCGGCCCGCGCGCGTCCATTGGGCTGCGGATTTTGCGGCTTGTCACACGAACGAACCCACTTAAAGTTGCGGCATGAGAAACTTCAACGTAATCCTCGGTCTCCTGCTGGCGCCGCTGGTGCAGTTGTCGGCGCAGGTGACGGTGGAAGTCAAGCTTGAGCAGGAGCAATTCCTGCCGGGCGAGGCGTTGCCCGTCACGGTGAAAATACGGAACCGCTCGGGGCAGACGTTGCGCATGGGCCGCGAGGCGAATTGGCTGATGTTTTCGGTGGAATCGCGCGACGGGTTCGTGGTCACCAAGTCGGGCGAGTCGCCGGTGCTGGGTGAGTTCACGCTCGAATCCTCGCAAGTCGCCACCAAAAAGGTGGACTTGGCGCCGTATTTCGCGCTCACACGGCCCGGGCGCTACAGCGTCATCGCCACCGTCCGCATCAGGGAATGGGATGGCCAGGCGAGCAGCGCGCCGCAATCCTTCGACATTATCAACGGCGCGAAGCTGTGGTCGCAGGAATTTGGCGTGCCGCCGGCCGCCGGGACCACCAACCAACCGCCTGAAATCCGCCGTTACACGTTGCAACAGGCAAACTATCTGCGGGAACAGCTTCGGCTGTATTTGCTGCTGACCGGCGAGTCGGAGTCAAGAATCCTCAAGGTGGTTTCCATCGGCCCGTTGGTCGGCTTGAGCCAACCAGAGCCGCGGGTGGACCAGCGCAGCCGTCTGCATCTGCTTTACCAAAACGGCGCGCGCACGTTCAGTTACACGGTTATCAATCCCGACGGCGAGATCATCGTCCGCCAGACGCACGAATACATCGGCTCGCGTCCCCGCTTGCAAACGGGCAAGGACGGGAATATCAGCGTGATTGGCGGCGCAAGACGCGTGACGGGCAACGACCTTCCCGTTCCCCCCAAGAAAGAGGATGAGCCCAAACCGCCCAAGCCTTGAGCGGGCCGTTCAACTCTCGCTTGGCTTGGCGGGATTGTTGGCGCTCGGTATGCAACCCGCCAGGGCGGAAAACGTCGTACTCCATCTGCGCAACGGCGACCGCATTGCGGGCACCATCGTAGCCGAGGACACGAACCGCGTCGTGCTGGCCACAAGTTGGATCAAGGAATTGCCTGTTCCGCTATCCGCCATCCAAGGTCGCGATCTGGTCACCAACGCAGTGACGACGAACGTGGTCGCGGAGGCGAAGCTCGCAGTCCCCGCGCCGAATTCTGCGGCCACCAACATCGTCGCCGCGGCCAAAGCCACCCCGCCGGCTGGCGCCATCACGCCGGCATCAAAACCGCCGAAGCCGAAACTCTGGAAAGCCAACCTTAGCCTGGGCACGGACCTGCAATTTGGGGCGTCCGACCACGAACTCTATTATGGACGGTTCAAATTGACATACGAGCAGCCTTACAAGTCCGGCGCGAAGAAATTCTTCCGTAACGTTTTTGATTATGCGGTGGACTACGGGGAAACCGATGGCGTGAAATCCGCCGACCGCATGTACGGCAGCGTGAAAACGGACTTCGACGTGGGGCGGCGCGTGTTCGTTTATAATCTGGCCGGAGCGGGCTACGACGATGTTCGCAAAATTGATTTCCAATACGAAGTCGGTCCCGGAGTGGGCTACCACCTGTTCAACCGGTCCAATTTTGTGATGAACGTCGAAAGCGGCTTCAATTACCAAGCGCAGGACCGTTCCGGCAGTCCGGACGTGCGGAGTTTTTATTTCCGTTTTGCCGAAGATGCCACGTGGAAGCTTACGCCGCGCGTGACACTGGTGGAGAAGGCCGAGATTTTTCCCCGCGTGGAAAA
>CAYIOH010000726.1:0-2178 GCA_964364975.1 uncultured Bifidobacteriaceae bacterium | reverse complement strand
GCAGCGCGGTCTGGGTCGAGCGCCGACGAGGTGAACTCGCCGGGTCGGTGTAAAGCCGGTCTTTGATGACGTCGTGGTAAATCGAGGAAAGCTCCACGGCGATGAACTGACTGACCTTTTGATAAACGACGTGGAATTCGTATTTGTCGTACGCCGCGATGACTTCGGCTTCGAGCTTCGCGAACTCACCGAGAATCCAACGGTCGAGGCCGGTGAGTTTGTCGTCGGCCACGGTGTGCTTCGCGGGATCGAAGTCGTAGAGGTTCGAGAGTTGATAGCGCAGGGCGTTGCGGATACCGCGGTAGGTTTCCGCAACCTTGGTCATGCGCTCTTCGCTCACGACAATGTCGTTGCGGTAATCCTGCGAGGCGACCCACAGGCGCAGGATGTCCGCGCCCCATTTCTTGATGTAAGCCTCGGAAGTTTGCGGTTTTTCGTAGCCGCCGTGTGCCTGTTTGCTCTTGGAAATTTTTTCGCGGTCGGCGTCCACCATGAAGCCGTGCGTGAGCACGGTCTTGAACGGCGCCGCGCCATTGCCCGCAAGCGAAAGCAGCAACGACGATTGAAACCAACCGCGATGCTGGTCCGAGCCTTCGAGATAAATGTCGGCCTGCCATTTTTCGGTAGGGCCGCGCTGCTGCGCGGCCTCGGAAGTTTGGGGCGAACGGCAGCTCGTTCCTACCGAATGATGAAGTTCCTCCCGCCGCATCAGAACCGAGCGCGAAGACGAACCGGAATCAATCCACACATCGAGCGTGTCGTTGGATTTTGAAACGGCGTCTGCGCCACGCCAGTCTTTTGGCTTCACCGCCGCCCACAGTTCGGCCACCGGCTTCTCAAACCAGACACTCGAGCCGTGCTTCTCGATCAAAGCCGCCGCATTGCGGACGATTTGCGCGTCGAGGATGGGTTCGCCCTTCGCGTCGTAGAACGCGGGAATTGGCACGCCCCAGGAGCGCTGACGACTGATGCACCAGTCGGGGCGCGATTGCACGGCGCTCTTGATGCGGTTGACGCCCCAATCCGGAATCCACGCGACGCGGTCAATCTCGGCGAGGGCCGCCTCCCTGAAGGTAGGGCCGCGCTGCTGCGCGGCCACTGAAGTTTGGGACGAGCCGCAGTTCGTCCCTACCACATGGTCAATCTTGATAAACCACTGATCCATTGCCCGGAAAATGACGGGCGTCTTGCTACGCCAGCAATGCGGGTAGCTATGATGATAATTCTCCTGATGCAGCAGCGCTTTGCGGACGCGCAGTTCATGCAACACGGCTTCGTTTGCGTCGCTCTTGCCGTGTTTTTCGAGAATCGATTTGCCAAGCATCTCGGCGGGCATCTGCTGCTCGATGGGCAATTCATTTGTATGCGCAAACGTGCCATCGTCGTTGACCGGCGAGTAAATCGGCAGACCGTTTTTCCGGCCAAGATTGTAGTCGTCGAGGCCGTGGCCGGGCGCGATGTGGACAAAGCCCGTGCCCGTATCGTTCGTCACGAAGTTGTCGCCGACGAAAAATTTCCCGGTGCTCTTGCAGAACGGATGCTGGTATTCGAGTTCAGCCAGTTGACCGCCGTCGAGGCTGCGGTCGATCTGGTAATCCTGCCAGCCGCATTTCTCCGCCACCGCGGAGAGCAGCATCGCCGAGACGATGAATTGTTCCTCGCCCACCTGCACGAGCGAGTAGCTGAACGTGGAGTTGTAGGCAACGGCGAGATTCGCCGGCAAAGTCCATGGCGTCGTCGTCCAGATGACGATGTTCACGCCCGGGCGGCCAACGACGCAAAATTTTACGAACACACTTTGGCTGACGTGATCCTTGTATTCGACCTCAGCTTCCGCGAGCGCCGTGCGGCACGGGATGCTCCAATACACCGGTTTCTTCCCGCGATAAACGAACCCCTTCTCCACGATGTCTGCGAACAGGCGCAATTCATCGGCTTCGTATTCCTTGTTCAGCGTAAGGTAGGGATTATCCCAATCGCCGAGCACGCCGAGGCGTTTGAACTGGGTGCGCTGGATATCAAAGTATTTGCGGGCGTAGGCATCGCAAGCTTTGCGAATCGTGGCGGGGTCGAATTGGAGCGCGGCACTCCGGGCCGCAGCGGCAGCGGTTGCAGGTTGGCCGGGCGAATTCTCAGCGTTCGCGGCTGCTGTGGGCGGGACGCCCGCGCTCCGGCGCA
>CAYIOH010000725.1:0-2180 GCA_964364975.1 uncultured Bifidobacteriaceae bacterium | reverse complement strand
ACACGACTTTCACCTGGACTTCGTGCTTCGAGCCGTTGGTCCAATTGACGGACAGGACAATTCGGAAATCGCGCGCGCCGTCCAGCTTGCCTTCGTAACTCTCGCCTTCGGCGGCGCTGGCCTTGTCCGCTTTGGCGGGATGCGGCTTGCCGCTGTTGAAGAAACGCACATCGCGGCTCTTTTTGCCGTCGAGTTCCACCAGCGTCACCTTGCCCGGCTCGATGACCTCCTTGGCCAGCACGACGATCATGTGGTGGTACGGAAATTCCACCGTGGGCGAACCGAAGGAGGTGGATTTCACCGCCGCGCGTGTCGCCGGGGACTCTTGCGTCACCGACACCCGGACGGCCTGGCCCGCGTCGCTCGTTCCTTCCACGACGACTTCATAGGACTTGCCCGTTTGCCAGTTCGCCAGAAGCGACACCGTGAAATCCTCCGCGCCATGCACGCGCTGGTGGCCTTCGACGATCCCGCGATTCTCCACCAGAAAGTCGGCCTGCTCCGCGCCGTTGAGGGTCACGCGCTTGACGTCGAAGGCCGGCGTCGTGTCCTTGGGAAACTGCGCGACGAGGTCATAGGGAAGCCGGCCGAGCACTTCGACCGCCTGGAAGCGCAGTTCCTTTTTCTCCGCCGGTGCGCCGGCTTCATTGTAGCCGGAAGGCCGCGGGTGCAAATCTTTCGCCGCCACCGATTCCGCCGCGGTGGTGCCGGTTGGCACGGCACAAAGTCCGGCGGCGATGGAAAGGAAGAAAGTCAGTTTGAGTTTGCGCATGATTGCCTCGCTGAAAAACGAACGGATGGAGAATTGCTGCGATGTGTCGCGGGAGTGGAATGATTGTGGTTGGTCTGCGGCCATGGGTAAGAGCCTATTCCCCGGTCGCAGGGCGTCAATAGGAAATCCCGGAGGAATTCCGCGGACTTGCCACAAATCCGGCGCAAGCCTACGCTGCGAATCCATGAAGCGCTCCGTCTTACCGCTCACCTTTCTGCTCTGGTTGACAGCCATGCAGGTGTTCGGAGCGACGAATGCGCCCGCCAACGCTCAATTCCAGGTCAGTCTCGACACCAACGCCGGTGCGTGGCGCATGGTCGGAAGCCGGCACCGTCTGGAGTTCAACCCGGCCAACCTGGCCTGCCGGGTCTCGACCCCTACCACCGTTTGGCGAATGGCCGCCTCGCGCGCGGGTGACCTGCAGGTGCGACACGAAGGCCAGCCGTCTTCCTTGCAACTCGCCGCCGCAGGACGCAAGACGGTGACGCCATACGAGAACGGTTTCCAAACCGGGCTGAAAATCGAACTGGCTGAATTTCGCAGCGGAACCAACCTTCTCGACATATCCCTCCAACTTTTTCTTTGCTTCGAAGGCGCTGAGGAAGAGGTGGCGGCAACCTTGATTGCGTCCGATGGCGCCACACGCGTGCTGCGTTGCGATTGGCCGGCGGGACTGGTGGAGGATTCCTTCGATGCAACGGTTGTGCCCTACATGCAGGGTATGTTGCTGCCCAAAGCCTGGCCCGAAAAGACGCGGCTGTACGACACGCTGTGCTTTGGCCGCGGCCTTTATCAGCCTTGGTGGGGCCACGAACAAGGCGCGGCCGCCATGCTGGTGATTCTCGAAACGCCAGACGACGGCGGATGTCATTTCGAGCATCCCGCCGGTGGACCGACGCAGATTGGGCTGCGCTGGGTGCATTCGCTGGGACACTTTGCTTACCCACGCCGGGCGAGGATGAGTTTCTTCGATAAGGGAAATTACGTTGATCTCGCGAAGCGCTATCGCCGTCATGCGATTGCCACCGGACGCTTCGTGTCGTTGCGCGAGAAAATCGCCCGCAATCCGAACGTCGCGAGGCTCATCGGCGCACCCGTCGTTCACACGAGCATCCTCTATCACATCCAGCCGGAGTCGAGTTACTACAAGAAGGACGATGCGGCGCACAATCATCAGTTGGTGACGTTCGACGCGCGGGCGAAGGATTTGCAGTCGCTGGCCGCCAAGGGATTCACCAACGCGTATGTCCACCTCGACGGCTGGGGCTTGCGCGGCTATGATAATCTGCATCCGGATGTATTGCCTCCCTGTCCCGAAGCAGGCGGCTGGGACGGGATGAAGCGGTTCGCCGAGACATGTGAGCAGTTGGGCTACCTGTTTGCCATCCACGACCAGTACCGCGATTAC
>CAYIOH010000724.1:0-2180 GCA_964364975.1 uncultured Bifidobacteriaceae bacterium | reverse complement strand
CGCCGTATAGACCGGCGCGATCTCGATGCCCGATTCGTTGACCACCCGTGCACCGGGTGCGGGGCGGGCGCTGCGGGGTGTGTTCATTTCACCTGCTCCCGAATGAACTGCGCAATCGCCGCCAGCCGGGAACCGGTGGGGAAAATACCGGCCACGCCGAGTTCCTTGAGTTGCGCATAATCGGCCGCCGGGATGTTGCCGCCCAGCAGCCATAACTTGTCGCCCAGATTGTGCGCCTGCAGCAGGTCGCGCAGCCGCCGGCAGAAGGGCAGATGCGAGCCCGCCAGGCTGGACAGGCCAATCACATCCACATCCTCATCCTGTGCCAAGCGCGCCACGGCCTCCGGGGTCTGGCGCAACCCGGAGTAAATGACTTCAAACCCGGCGTCCATCAGGCCGCGGACGATGACTTTCGCACCCTGGTCATGACCGTCGAGACCCGGTTTGGCAATCAGCACACGGATCGGCGCCGTTCGGGGTCCGGACGGCGATTCCGCCGCGGCAGTGATGAGGTCGGCCGGCTTCATGGGGACAACTGCGCCGCAATGATGAGCTTCAGGATTTCACTGGTGCCGCCGCCGATCAGCGTGAAGCGGATGTCACGCAGGTAGCGTTGCACGGGGTATTCAGCGGCAAAGCCATAGGAAGCCAGCACGCGTGCCGCCTTGTCGCACACGGTCGCGGCGGCCTCCGAGGCGAATAGCTTGCACATGGCCGATTCCTTGTGGTGCGGCAGATCCCGGTCCACCAGCCACGCGGCATAGAACAGGAACTGGCGCGCCGCCTCCAGGTCGGTCGCCATCTCCGCCAGTTTCATCTGGATGGCCTGGAAGCGGTTGATGGGTTTTCCGAATTGCTTCCGCTCGCCCGCATAGCGGACCGCGGCGTCGAGGGCCGCCGCGCCACAGCCAATGGCGAGGGCCGCGGTAATGATGCGGATCTGACCCAGCAATTCGCGCAGGTGTTCTTCTCCGTCGCCAAAGTCCCGGCTCAATCTGTGCGTCGCGGGAACAAAACAGTCGACGAAGGTGACTTCCGACGTGGGGAAGGCGCGTACCCCCATCTTTTCGATGGGTTTGCCGATGCAGAGGCCGGGCTGACTCCGTTCCACGAGAAAGATGGTCAGTTTCTTCTCCGGGCCGGCCTTGGCGAATACCGTGAAAAAATCTGCCAGCGGCGCCATGCTGACCCAGGTTTTCTGCCCGTTCAGGATGTAGCCGTTGTCAGTGGACACGGCTTGTGTGGTGAGCCCGTCGAGGTCGCTGCCGGCGTTGGGCTCGGTCATGCAGATGGCGCCAATCTTTGCCCCGGCCAGGGCCGGCTGCAGCAGGCGCTCCCGGATGTCCGGGTTTCCCAGCAGGTGCAGAAACCGCGTGCCCATCAGTGATTGCATGGAAGCTGCCGCGGCGAAGGCCAGTGATCCACGCGCCAATTCCATGAGCGCCAGGCAGTAGCTCAGCAGACCGGTGTTGCTGCCACCCACGTCTTCCGGGTAGCGCATGGCGAAGAAGCCCATGTCCCCCAGCCGGCGAAACAGGGGCAACGGGAATTCGTGCCGTTCGTCGAATTCCGCCGCGCTGACAGCAACCTGCTCATCGCTGAAGCGCGCGAAGGTGTCGCGGATCAACCGTTGTTCTGCGTCCAGTTCGAAATCCATGGGTTTCAGTTCCGGGTGTCGTCGCCGTAGTCGGCACGCGCCGCCTGCGGCGAGATGATCCCGTCGCGGACTTCCCGCGCCAGCAACGCGCGGTCCCGCAGCAGCGGATCGCCGTAGCCGCCGCCGCCGCCGGCAATCTGGTGGTAGCGTGTGCCGCGCGGCACGGCGCTGAGCAGGTCCTTGTTGCGTGGAATGACCTCGTGGCCGTCGGGGTACAACAGACGGATTCGATTCAGCGTGCCGTCCCGGCCGCCGAACAGGCCGAACGCCGGCTCAAAGTCACCGTCTCCAAACGTCACCATTTGCGTGTCGTCGGAACCAAGCTCGTAAACGGTTTCCGTGCCCAATCCGCCGCGCCACTGCCCGGGGCCGGCGGAATCACACAGGTATTCATGTTTGATCAGACGGTGTGGTGTCTGCAGCTCGAACATCTCATAGTCCTGATCCAGCACGCCGCCGGACGCGTCGATCATGCCGATATGGTCGTAGCCGTCGGTGCCGCGCATGGCGCCGGAGCCGCCCT
>CAYIOH010000723.1:0-2187 GCA_964364975.1 uncultured Bifidobacteriaceae bacterium | reverse complement strand
AGGATGGGCCGTAATGAGCCGCGGATTCGTCCCGCCTTTTTCGAGTATCCACACTCAATCTTCTCTCGATCCACTCGCAGATGTTCAACGTTCGGTAGGCGCATATTGAGGGGAAAGGCTACCCTTCCGAGCGTGGTCTGTCAACGAAATGGAAGTGAGAATGGAAGCATTTCAAGAGTTGGATGCCGCGTGTCGCGAAACGGGGAGGGTCGGCATTGCACCACGCCGAGCTATCAGAAGAGACGTTCGATCTATTTGATTCGCGCTTAAGCTTCGACTTGTCTGCGCGGGGCCGGGACTCAACTGCTCACGCACCTCCCGGAGCGACCCGTTCGGGCTCCGCTGCGGGTAACCTTCGGAAATTCCCTCGCAGGCTCGGTCAGTGTCCGCCTTCCTCCTCAGCAGAGCCTCGACGGGTCCCCGCTTCTCCGGCGACGTCCGCTCTGAGCCCCGGCCCCGCGCCACGAAATGTAGAATGTCCCCGTTGTTTGGCTCACGCGTAGTTAGGAGAGCCCAAAGAAAGGGTCTGCTGCGCCGCTACCGAAGAATTCAGTGAAACCTCCATCAAAAGTGTGGTAGCAAGAAGCAAGAAGCCTCGCACTCCTGAGGTTATCTGCAGCCGCATCCCCTCTCGACTTGTCACCATTTACCACTGTGACTAGATCTACCATTTTCACGCGTTCACTCAGTAAATCCAAGAATGGCTTCTCAGTTGCTCGCCAGCCGATGATGAGAACTTTAGTCACAGCTGGAAGGAATAATTTCAGCGCCTCCACATGATTTGGTGGACATTCGAAGTCAAGTTTGGATTCAACTGGGATTGCCAGGGCGGGAAATACTGGCCTGCTATCCCGCACGGCCGGCGGTGATTCACCGATCATCACAAATTCCTTCATGATGAACTCTGGCGCATACGCATCGATCATCCGCTCAGCGATTTCTTGTCTAGTTCCAACTAGGTTTATTGGCGCGCTACTGAAGCGTCCCCAATTAACGGAGCCGTGAATCTTGATAAGTAGTAGATCGTTCTGGATATACGACATCAAATCTCTAAGCACGTATCCAAAGTGCTCCAATGCTTTATCCAGCAACGTGTCATAGTTGAAAGTAACAATGCAGACGCGTTCAGTGGGTTGTTTCCACTGCTTGATGTGATCTACCAGGACGAGATAATTGGTGACTGAATGAGTCTCCTTGAGCCATACATTCGGCAGATCGGATAACACTTCCTGAAGGTAGTAGCGGATCGCGGCGAGTTGGCGAAGACGGTCCGGATAATTCGTCGCTTCGGATTGGAGCCTTTGCAGCTCCTTTTCTACAGAGCTACCGTTTGAGATATTTTGCAGTCGGGGAATAACCGGAAGGCACTGCGGATACTTGTTCATTATGTCGCCGAAGTAATTGCGATCGTCAAATAATTGATTGGCAAGTGGTGGACGATTCACCATGCTCTGATAATTCCCATTGGTTATGGGCCGTGAAGGGGCGGAGTCGTAGGATGCGCCAGCTCCTAAAATGACAAGCAACACGAGAACCTCGGCTCACTAGTTAAAAATGGCGTGGCGTTCTTCTCCATAAGATGAGGAGAACAGAAGATAGGCTACTTTTCTGTGGGGGGAAGTGTCAACGCGGCGAGATTGGAAATGCATGTATTTGGAGAGGTGGGCCGCCGCGTGCCGGAAACGAAGAATGTCTGCGTTGGTTCTCAAAGAATCATTTCTTGAGCTGCGTAAGATCGAATGGCTTGATCGGTTTGTCGTCCAGTCCTGAGGCGATGTTTCCAAGAATGTCTTTCGCAAACTTTAGTGTATTTGGCAAGCTATCAGCCTCTTTCTGGAGGTCAAGTGCGATTAGATGGCGAGATACATGGCCGTCAGAGTTACGGGCTGTGGCCTTGGTCGTTTGGACGATCACCGTCGAGAAAGCAGCAACGATCTCTGAAAGAATTTCTGCATCTGGCCTCATTGGTTCTCCTCCTGCCTATTAACTTGGACGTGGTTTTGGGATGAACAGGCGTGCTCTTGGTTCGGGTATGGCTTTTGAGTGGCGCGAAAGCGCACCTTTGAGGGAAGGATTTTCTGGGAATCTGGCTGAACCAACGATTATAGCTTCAAGGGCAGATGCGGCATCGCCAAGCTTGCTGTGACATTCTGCAAGCGCTAGGTAGGCAGCAATCAATAAATTAGA
>CAYIOH010000722.1:0-2197 GCA_964364975.1 uncultured Bifidobacteriaceae bacterium | reverse complement strand
GGAATTTTGCCAGTGCAACTGCGCGTGCCAGAGGACGAAGCTGCCGCTGAATCCGCAATCCGCAATCCGCAATCCGCAATTGATCTACTCCTGATTTCCGGCGGGGCGAGCGTGGGCGAGCATGATTTTACCCACCGGCTGCTGGAACATTTCGGCTTTACCATCCACGTCAGCAAGACCACGGCGCGTCCGGGCAAACCACTCATCGTGGCGGCGCGCGGCGGCGCGATCGCTTTCGGGCTGCCGGGCAATCCACTGGCGCATTTCGTCTGCCTCAACCTTTACGTTCGCACGGCGCTGGAGGCGTTCGCCGGGCGATCCGCCGAACCGCTGTTTCAAACCGGCATGCTGGCGGCGGATCTGGCGGCGGACGGCAACGCCCGCGAAACTTTCTGGCCGGCGCGCTGGGCATTGTGCGACGGTACGGCCAGCCTGACGCCGTTGCGCTGGAGCAGTTCGGGCGATCTGACATCGCTCGCCTCGGCCAACGCGCTGATTCGCGTGACGGCGGGCGCGGATCGGTTGGAGCGTGGCAGCCGGGTTGAGTTTGTTTCCGCCGAATAACAACATGAGTTCTCCAACAAAGTTTTCCCATCTCAACGCCGCGGGCGAGGCGCGCATGGTGAACGTGGGCGCAAAGCCGGTGCAACGCCGCCGCGCGGTGGCTGAGGCAAAACTGGTCTGCCTGCCCGCAACCATCCGCGCGTTCAAGCGCAAGGCGCTGCCCAAGGGCGACGTGCTGACGGTGGCGCAGATTGCCGGCATCCAGGCGGCGAAGCGCACGGCGGAATTGATCCCGCTCTGCCATCCGCTCGCGTTGTGCCATGTGGCAGTCAGTTTTCGCGTGAAGCGCGATTCCGTCGAAGTCGAATGCGTGGCGGAAACAGCGGCCCAAACGGGAGTGGAGATGGAGGCGTTGACCGGCGTCAGTGTGGCGGCGCTGACCCTCTACGACATGTGCAAGGCCGTGGACAAAACGATGCGCATCGAGGGCGTGCGGGTGGTGGAGAAAACGAAGCGATGAAAATAGGCCGCATCACCGTCAGCGACCGGGCCAGTGCGGGCGTCTATGAAGACCGCAGCGGGCCGGAGATTGAGCAAGGGTTGCGCGAGGCGTTCGGCGCGGGCGCGGAGTTTGTTTCCGCCATCGTGCCGGACGAAGCGGAGTTGATTTCGGCCAAGCTGCGCGAGTTCGCCGACGCGGCGCATTGCGATTTGATCGTGACGACCGGCGGCACCGGAATTTCAGCGCGCGACGTGACCCCGGAGGCCACGCGTGCAGTGCTGGAAAAAGAATTGCCCGGTTTTGGCGAGGCGATGCGAATGGCTTCGCTGGCCAAGGTGAAGACGGCGATTCTCTCTCGCGCCACGGCGGGAACGCGCCGCTCGTCGCTCATCGTGAACCTGCCCGGCAAGCCGTCGGCCGTTCGCGAGTGCCTGGAGATTCTCGCTCCCGCCATCCGCGAGGGCGTGGCGCATTTGCGCGGCGATGACCCGCACGTGAACCCGGCCGTTGGGCCGATTTGAACTTATGGACGCATTTGGGCGAACGATTGATTACCTGCGCATCTCGGTGACCGACCGGTGCAACGAGCATTGTCTCTATTGCATGCCGGAAGGCTACAAGGGTTGGGAGCGCCAGTCCGACCACCTCACGGCGGAGGAAATCATCCGCGTGGTGCGCATGGCGGTGGGGATGGGTTTCCGCAAGTTCCGACTGACCGGGGGCGAACCCCTGGTGCGCGCGGACGTGCCGGAAATTGTGCGCGCGATGGCGGCAATCGCTGGAGTGGAGCACATCGGCATTTCGACGAACGGAACGAAACTCGCCCCACTGGCACAACCGCTGCGTGACGCGGGGGCAGGCACGGTGAACGTGAGCCTCGACGCGCTCGATCCGGCAGTTTATCGCCGCATCACGGGCGGCGACTTGAACTCCCTGCTTGCTGGGATTCGCGCCGCGGTGGCGGCGGGCTTCGAACGGGTGAAGTTGAATTGCGTGTTGATGCGCGGCGTGAACGAGCAGGAACTCTGGCCGCTCGTGCTGTTCGCGGCGGAACACGGGTTGCCCCTGCGATTGATCGAATTGATGCCGGTTACCACGACGGACGTTCTGACCGAAAAGAACTTCATGGCGGTAGGTGAAGCGATGGAGTTGCTGCGCCAGAAGGACGAGTTGATTCCGCAGCCGGACTGG
>CAYIOH010000721.1:0-2204 GCA_964364975.1 uncultured Bifidobacteriaceae bacterium | reverse complement strand
CTGCTCGGCCTCCAGATTGTCGAGCTGCAAATACCACTGCGCGGCGTCCACGAGCGCGGCCTGCGGGATCATCCCCACCAGCTCGCTGCGCGTGATGCTCACGCCGTAACGTCCGGCCTCGCGGCGCACGAATTCCTGCACGCACGCCACGGGCGTCTTCGTAAAGTCGGTTAGGTTCATGCTCACCTGCGCCTGCCCTTCGACGAGCAGCCCGAGCGCTTTCACAAACCGCAGCCCGCCGGACGAGTGGCGGATGGCCTTTGCGATTTTCCGGGCGATCTCCACGTCGGCGGTATTGAGATAGAGGTTGTACGCGATGAGGAACGCGCGCGCGCCGATGACGGTGGCCCCGGCCGGGCCGACGCGCTTTGGCCCGTAGTCTGGTGCGCGCCTGGCGTCGGCGGCGATGTCTTCTTTCAGTGCTTCGTACTGGCCGCGCCGGATGTTTTCGAGATTCTGGCGCTCGGGGCGCGTCGCCGCGGCTTCGTAGAGGTAGACGGGGATACTCAGCTCGCGGCCCACGCGCTCGCCGACCCGTTTGGCGATGGCGACGCACTCGGCCATGCTCACACCCCGGAGCGGGACGAA
This sequence comes from uncultured Bifidobacteriaceae bacterium, assembly GCA_964364975.1. GTDB lineage: Bacteria > Verrucomicrobiota > Verrucomicrobiia > Limisphaerales > JADLHS01 > JALOTT01. Next base: position 1,616 of record CAYIOH010000721.1, on the reverse strand, counting down.
GGGGACCACGTCGGTCGCGCCGATGCGGGGATGCTCGCCGCGATGCTGGTTCAGGTCAATCAGCTCGGCGGCCTTCGCGATCCCTGCGAACATCGCCGCCTCCACCCCCGCCGGGCTGCCCAGGAAGGTGACGACAGTGCGATTGTGATCCATGTCCGAGTTGATGTCGAGGATGCGGACTTCGCGGCCCCCGCCTTTCTCGATGGCTTCGACAATCGCTTCGACGACCTCGCGGCGGCGGGCTTCGGAAAAGTTGGGGACGCATTCGACGAGTGGGCGCATGAGAGTCAGGGTTGTGGGTTGGAGTCTGTGAGTAAGAAAATGCCGTCGAAGCCGAGTCCGGCGGCGAGGGGACTATACCAGAGGCCCTGAATAGAATCTTACCTGTTCTCGAAAAGATACCGGCACTCCGAGCTGAGTTCCCCCGCATCGCTCAAACAGTTTGGCTCCGGGCCTTCAACGCCGAGAGGCGCTGGCGCAGAACTTTCAGCGCCGTATGCGTCCACCACCGGCGTTCCGGTATCACTCCGGCGCAACGCAAACATGATCAGCACTTCGCTGAACTTTGACCGTTTCATCGTCCTCGCCTCCTTCGGCTTCCTGAGGACCCTGAAACGCCACGCTAATCCAGCTTCACACTGCCGTCGATTTTGGGGGGAACGTCAATGCGGCCATGGCAGATGCAAATTGTTTATTTCGGCGTACTATGACAAGCTTACTGTATGTCTATTAACGCTCATTAGCGGGACATGACTCGACCCACTTCGTTTTTCTATCTATCAAAAAAATCAGATTTGATTTTATGCAAAGGAAGATTAATCGAAACATCCCCTTGTACGGTATGGTCAAGCGTCATATTTTGGATAAAATTGATTCTGGTAAATTGGCGCCTGGCGACCGGCTACCTTCAGAAAACAAATTGGTTGATGAGCTTAAAGTTTCGAGAATGACTGTAAATCGAGCATTACGGGAACTGGCCAATGATGGCTATATCGACCGAATTGGAGGCGTCGGAACTTTCGTTTCGGAACCGAGTTCGCAGGGTCACATATTAGAAATCCGAAACATCGCAGAAGAAATTAAAGAACGAGGGCATCTATATACCGCTAAAGTCATTCAATTGGACAAGGTTATTGCGCCGATTAAAGTTGCCAACATGCTGGAGTTGAGTAAGGGGGCTCCCGTGTTTCATTCACAAATTGTTCACTACGAAAACAAAATACCGATTCAGTTGGAAAATCGTTATGTCACTCCCGCGTTTGCACCTAATTATCTTAAAGTGGATTTCTCTGTCACAAACACGACTGAGTATCTGCTCGGCGTCGCCGCGCTGCAAGAAGTCGAACACATCATACATGCGATACTACCCGACAAGCGTACCGCCCGCCTTCTCAAGATCGAACTAAACCATCCTTGCTTACTTCTTGAGCGACGAACCTGGTCGTCAAATACTCTTGTTACATACTCCCTCCTGTATCACCCCGGTTTACGTTACACACTCGGCGACCGATTTGCGCCTAGATTGCATTGATAAAATTCGTAAGCTTCCCCGTCAAGTAGACACGTGAATCCAATTTCAAAGTGCAACGGGTTTGAGATTAAAGAATACTTCATAA
>CAYIOH010000720.1:0-2211 GCA_964364975.1 uncultured Bifidobacteriaceae bacterium | reverse complement strand
CTCTTCTCAAGAATCGAAATCACGCGGCGCATCAACGGCTCGGCCTCCGTCAGCCGGTTCGTGTCTTTCAGTAATAGTGCGAGCGTGTTGAGGGCGGTGGCAACGTTGGGATGCTCCAGGCCGAAATTCTGTTCAGCAATGCCCACCGTGCGGCGAATTAGCACCTCGGCCTCCGTCAGCCGATTTGTGTCCAATAGCAATTTCGCTAGGTTGTTGAGGGCGCCGGCGTAATTCGGAAGAGGTTCGCCGCGCGGGTTCTCCAAGGTTTTCACGACCCGCCGTAGCAACCGCTCACTCTCTGCGTAGCGGGCGAGGTCATTGAGACGCAGGGCAACTTCGTTTGCAACATAGGCTGCCCCATCGTGGTTGATGGTGAGCAACTCCTCAGCGAACACCTGCAACGGTTCAAGCTCCCAACGGTTGTGCCAGTCTAGCCAGCCCTTCTCAAGGAACTGGCAGCGGGTCGAGACAAGCCCTGCCAGTTGGTCCAACCGTTGTATCCGCGCGGAGTTCTCGCGTCGCGCAACCAAGTGTTGAACTAGCCGGTGAACACGCACCACCAGCGGCTGGCCGTCGGCGTCCATCACGCCGGTAGCTTGCAGCAGGCGCAGGCTGAATAGGCCGCGCAGAAGATTTTTCCACGGGTCAGGATGGCCCGGTTCGTCATCGCGTTCCATTTCGGGAAATGTTTTGGCCACGAGCGCGCGCAACCACGGCAGCGGCACTTGGTCAGGCGGCAGCAGGGCGGCAAATTCCAGCGCCAGTTTTTCCGCCGCACCCAGGCGCTCCAATGTTGGCAGGAGCGTCGCGCTTAAGCGCTTTTCGCCGTGCAACACACCCTCGCTGCTCTGGCTGGCGGCGGTGTCGAGTCCTTCCAGTCCTTCCTTTTTCAGCCGCGCGAGAAAGGCGGCGCAGGTCACGTCGTTCGCAAACTGGCCGAGATACACGGCGGCGGATTCCACGGCGAGGGTGAAGCTGCCGAGCAGCCGCACGATTCCGCGCGCCGCGTCGCGCTCCGCCTCGCTGCGGAAACGTCCGCCGGGCTGGTAGCTCTCGATGAGCGCGAGGGCGTCGTCCGGCGGCAGTTCGTCAATGGCCAGGAACGAGCGGTCGCGGTGCGCGCCGTGCAGTTCGTTTTCGCCCAGCCGCGTGGTGGCGAGGACGTGCAGCCAGTCGCCGCCGTTGAGCCGCGCGACCTGCGCGGGGTCGAGCAGGCCGGGCCGGTCCACGTTGTCGAGAATCAGGAGGCAGCGGTTTGGAGTTCTGGCGTTTGGAGTTCCGCCTTTAGGCGGCTCGGGCTTCTGATTCGCGGATGAAATTGGTTCGCCCGCCGAACCGCCTGAAGGCGGAACTCCAAACCCTGAACCGCCTGAAGGCGGGACTCCGAACGGGGGGGCGTCGGCGAGTTTCTTCAGTTCGCGGCGGGTGCGCTCGAACTGGAGGTCGGCGTTTTTCTTTTCGTCGTCGGTGAACTCGAAGCCGATGGGCGTGGCGAGTTCGGCGAGGGCGAGGCGAAGGTCGTCCTTGCCCGAGCAACGCACCTGCCAGCGTCCGCCGCCGTATTCGTCGGCAAAGGCGTGGGCGTATTCGATGGCCAGCGCGGTCTTGCCCAGCCCGCCGACGCCGTTGACGGCGGTGACGACCCCGATGTGGCCGGGCTTGACGAAGTTCTCGCGCAGCATCCGCAGATTGGCGGTGCGGCCGATGAAGTGCGGATTGTGCGCGTCCACGTTGCCGAGACTTTTCTCGGCGCGTTCGCCGCGCGTGATGGTCTGGACAATCTGGCGGTTGAGCTTGCCCATGCGTTCCTGAACGGCGGCTTCGCGCAGGGCTTCCTCGCCCTGATCGTGCCACGGACGCAGATCGAAGTGCTGGCGCTTGCGCAACTCGGCCACCCATGCGGCACATTCTTTCTCGAAGTCCTTGCTGTCCCAGCCCGGCACTTCGACGAAGTAAATCGGCGCGACGCCATTGAAGCCGTGCAGGTGGCCGATTTCGTATTTGAGATATTCGACAAACTCCCATTCGCAATACTCGCTCTGGAGATACGCCGGCGAGAGGCAGGCGATCAGCAGGCGCGATTCGCGGAGTCCTTGCAGGATGCGCTGCCGCCAGTCGGACATGCCGTGGATTTCCTGCTGGTCGAAGAAGACGTGCAACTCGCGTCCCTGCATTCCTTCAAACGAAGCGAAGTCCTGCTTGATGCGCTCG
>CAYIOH010000719.1:0-2217 GCA_964364975.1 uncultured Bifidobacteriaceae bacterium | reverse complement strand
GTGAGGCAATGGTTGATGGTGATTCGATAAAGCCAGGTGCGCGCCGAGGCCTCGGCCCGGAAGTCGTTCCACTTGCGATAGGCCTTGAGAAACACATCGTGCGTGGCGTCTTCGGCCTTTTGCGGGTCGCCGAGGTAGCGCAGCGCGAGATAATAAATCGCGTGGCTGTGCGCCTCGTAAAGCGCGCCAAAGTCATCGGGCGCAAGCGGTAACGCCGACCTGTCCGCGCGCACCTCTTCAACTGATGTTTCTGCCACGAGCGATTCCACCAAGGATTTGACCGGGCCAGCCCCGCTTCCTCACGCGCCTTCAATGCGGTCGCGCCGAGTCTTGGTTCTAATCGGATGTTTCGACGTAACGGGTTGGGCTCGTCGGCCGCATCCAATCGAAAACTCTGCCCGCCGGGCGATGAGCGCAAGGAAATTGTCGGTGCAGCAAATTGAGTAGTAGTGGCTTCCCGCCGGTCGTCCCAGACGCGTGGCAACGCATCTCTACCGGTCTCTGAGATCAAACTCCAGCCGCGTGCGCGAGCCGGTCTGGACGTTGCGGATTTCCATCTCCTGCAATTGCCACTGGCCGTTCACCTTCTTGAATTCCTTGGGGTTGAATTCCTTCAGCAGCTTGCCTTTGGCATCGAACGCCTCGGCGTGGACGATGCCGCCGCTGTCATTGTCAATCCAGGAGACGACCCGCGAATAGCCATTTGTGGACGGCACCGGATTCCTGCTCTCCAGAACCTTGCAGGCCTGGCCGCGCCGCATTTCGTGTTTCAAAACTTTTTGAGCCGGCCAGTGGAAAAATTCCAGGCCCAAGTCAGCAACCCAGAAATCTGAATGGACAAACGCGATCATTGTTGCTGTTCCTAGTAAACTTTTCACCCGATTCATGGTGTCCACGAGACCGAAACTTTCTACGACTTCGTACTGGTTGGGCTTCAAACCGTCGTGCAGTACCGTAAGTTTGACGGCACCAGGTGCGTTGCTGTTGTCGTTCAATGTTGCTTTATAAATACTTTGCCAGTTCGTTTCGGTAACGATGGTTTTGCATTCCACTGGAATTTCTATGCGTTTGCCCTTCGCATCGCGAATTTTCAATACGCTGGCGTTTGTGAAATTTTCAGTGGGTCGTTGTTCGAGAAGCAGCCGGGCAAGATCACGCCCTTCGATTTCCGCGTCGGAAAGTTCGGTCGCCGCCGCCGCGGCCACACCCGAAACCAGCAAACAAACCGCGGTCCATGCCGTTCGCGGATTCATTTCACATCCAGCGCCAGCCGGAGGACTTGCGCGATGTGCTGGACGAAGTGGGCTTTGAGTTTTTTGCGCGTCTCGATCGGCACTTCCAGCCAATCGGATTTGTTTTGCTCAGGCAGGATGATGTGTTTGACGCCGAAGCGCTCGGCGGCAAGGATTTTTTCCTTCACGCCGCCCACGCGCAATACGCGGCCGCGCAAACTGATTTCACCGGTCATGGCCGTGTCCGAACGCACGCGCCGCTGGGTCAGCAACGAGCCAAGCGCCGCGACGATGACCACACCCGCGCTTGGGCCGTCCTTGGGCGTGGCGCCGGCGGGTACGTGAATGTGAATGTCGAATTTGCCGTAGTCGGAAAAATCTAATTTCAACGTCTTGGCCTGACTGCGCAAATAACTCACGGCGGTCTGGGCGCTTTCCTTCATCACGTCGCCGAGCGAACCGGTGAGCAACAGATGGCCTTTACCGGGCATCCTCGTAACTTCGACGAAAAGGACTTCGCCGCCAACGGGGGTCCAAGCCAGGCCGGTGGCGATACCGTATTCGGCGATTTTCTCGGCAGTCTCCGAAATGAACCGCGCATGACCGAGATAGGTTTTGAGCGTTGCCGGTTCAAGTTTGAGCGTCTTGAGCTGTCCGTTGTGGCTGACGATTTTGCGGGCAGCTTTGCGGGCCAGCGCGGCAATTTCGCGTTCGAGTTGGCGCACGCCGGCTTCGCGCGTGTATTCCCGGATGAGCCGCCTCAGGGTCGCGTCGGGCATCGTCACATCCTGCCGTGTGAGGCCATGCTCTTCGAGTTGGCGCGGGACGAGGTAGCGCTTGGCGATCTGAAGTTTTTCGGACTCGGTGTAGCTGGGCAGTTCGATAACTTCGAGCCGGTCGCGCAACGCGGGATGAATCGGTTCAAGCCAGTTGGCCGTGGTGATGAACAGCGCGCGCGAAAGGTCGAACGGCAAATCGAGGTAAT
>CAYIOH010000718.1:0-2220 GCA_964364975.1 uncultured Bifidobacteriaceae bacterium | reverse complement strand
ATCTGCCCAACGGCCATTGCGTTCCTGATGCTGTTTATTCTGGATTTGTGGCGGAAACTGTCATCCTCACCGTCGCATGTGGTTACGGCAATGCTACACAGCTCATAGCTTCCAAATACTTCCTTCCAGTCGGCAGAACCAATAACGTGAATTTTTTCGATATCTTCCAGCTCAATCCGGCATTCAAACCAGCATACACCCAGCGGCAAGGTACTCCATACATCACTATTGGGCGAGTGATCTCCATCCGCTGACCGTCGCCAAGCAGAAAACACATCCATTTCCCAATCAACAGTACGGCCAATATGCATCGCTAGCCTTCTTTTGCAATCAATGCGTCGGCACAATCATCATCAAGATGAACCAGACGAAACCCGTCATCCTGTCTCACAATCACAGCAAATTGCAGCAACAAATTACTCGCCCTCAACCGGAACCAGGCGCTTCAGATTTATCAGTATGGGGAGTAACTTGAGCCCCTTTAAAACCTGCATGTTTTGAGCAGCATCTTTTACTCCCTTAAATGGGCCAAAACGCACACGATAGCTGCCAGCAGCATAATTCACAATCTCCACAAACCTGCCTGCCGCCAAAAACTCCTTCTCTCTCAAGGTTTGGGTAAGAGCGATCGCTTCTTCCAAAGTAGGCAGCGCATTGATCTGGATGAATGGCTGGTAATCCTCGTTGCCTGAAATCGGCGCAAGTCTTTCAAATGCCACGATGGATAGCGATTGGAATGCCTGTTGATTGATTCTCTGCAGTTGCTGGGTTGCTTCCCTGGCATTGTTAAACGGGCCAATGCTAATGCGGAAATCTCCCCCATCCATGTTTTCTATTTTTACCCGGTAAGTTTTCTGGACAAGCTCCTTCACGAACAGGGTATGCGTAAGAGGCATGCTGTCCTCAAATCCCATCTTGGCGTTCATCTGGATGAAATAATATCGGCTTCGTACTACTTTGGCATCCTGTAAAGGAGCCTCCACCAGTTCGGCAGAAGTATCGCCAACTGGAATAACTGTAGCCTGGCGAGGGGTAATTGGCAGCAACGTGGGTTGAGCTGGAGCAGTCTCCGATTTTTGAAGGGGTGCGGGTGCAACCGGTATAGCTGGGGCAGGCGATTCCGGTGCCGATGCCACAGGTGCCGACTCTTGACGCGCTCCCCTCTGGGCTCTGGATGGTGCCAAGTCGCTTTTTATCGAAGCATTTATTTTTGCAAGTTGCAAAGCCGCGTCACTGGTGTCAGAAAAAGGACCGATACTAATAAGACAGCTGTCGGCATCGGGGCAGACAAGTTCGATATGAGTGTTTTTTGACAGCAAGTTTTTTTCGATTATTTTCTGCATTAACTCGGTGGCTTCGCGAGCTGTAGCTTCGCCACCAACCTGGATGAAATCAAATTTTTCTGTAGCTTTAACTCCATGCAATGAAGAAGATGAAGCGGGCTTGGATTGAGCATCGCCTTGAGCAGCCACGGCTGCCTGGGGTGGGGTATTAACCGATGACACAGCAGCGCTCGTTTTTTCTGCCTGAGCTTTGACAGGCGCTTTTTCCGCTGCCTTTCGGGGATCTGCAGCACCGCCCGTGAGGTCGCCGGTTTTCAAGATTTCCTTGTAACGGGTTTCCCACATTTCTGCCTTGATGGGGTCACGTTCTTCGCCCACAAAACCGACTTCATGCAAGCTCGCCAGCCGTTTCATGGAAATGGGATAGCCAGCCATAGCTGCCCGGCGATGCATATCAAGCGCAGTGCGCAGATTTTTTGTGACTCCTATCCCTCTTTCGTACATCAACGCCAGATTGCCGAGTGCTTCCGGATAGCCTTGGTCAGCAGCCTTCCGAAACCAGTCAAAAGCTGTTTTCTCATCTTTTGTGACGGTCTGACCAGTGGCATAAAGAAAGCCAAGGTAGTTTTGGGAAACAGCATCTCCTTGATCGGCCATGGCCAGAATGGCCTTCAACTCCTGTGAAGATAGCACCAAGGAAGCTTGGGCCTGCACAGCCAGCGTATCCGCCGCTGTGGCTTGACTACCAAGAAATAAAAACAGAAAAGTCAGTATAAAGGGATAAATGCGCGGCATTTGCTGGCCTCTATTTGTGTTGAACAAAAAATTGAGTTATGGCTATTTATTATCAAGGGCAAACAGGATTCCATGGTCATGGCTATTTCCCCTCCTCAATTGCGTTATCGCGATTCTTTTTGGTTGCCATTTCCCGCAAGGG
>CAYIOH010000717.1:0-2234 GCA_964364975.1 uncultured Bifidobacteriaceae bacterium | reverse complement strand
ATCTCATCCACTATCTCAAAAGTGAGACACCGGAACTGAACAAGAACAACGTCCGGCTCGAAGTCATCGGCCAGATTTATCGCTTGCCGGAGAATGTGCAGGAGCATTTGCGGAAAAGCATCGCCACGCTTTCCAGGAACAACGGCCTCACGCTCGTGATGGCATTGAGTTACGGCAGCCGCATTGAAATCGTTGAAGCCGTGCGGCACATCGCCGAGAAGGCCAAGCAGGGCAGGCTTGACCCGGCGGACATCAGCGAGAAAGTCATTTCCGAACATCTCTGGACGCGGAACATTCCCGATCCCGATCTGCTCATCCGCACCAGCGGCGAGATGCGCGTGAGCAATTTCCTGCTCTGGCAGATTTCCTACGCCGAACTCGTCATCACTCCGACACTCTGGCCCGATTTCCGCAAGCCGCAATTCCACGCCGCGTTGGAGGAATACGCCCGACGGCACCGGCGGTTCGGTGGAGTCTGAGACGTTGGAGTCCACGCTTTAGCGTGCCGGGCGGGGACAAGCTGAAGCTTGAACTCCAACGCGAAACGTAAGCCTGTCGCGGCAACACCGGCGGTTTGGCGGAGCTTGAGATTCCTAATTTGCAATTGGAAATTGGCAATCCGCCATCGCACTGATAATTTTGGTTCGATGTCCGAACCATCCGCCCCAGCGCAATTGCCGTCGAAGGCCCAAGTGTTTTTCCGTCGCCTGGTCAGCACAGTAATTTTGTGGAGCCTCATCCTCACGGCGTTGTTTTCCGGCCACAGGCTCATCTCTGACTACGTGTTTCTTGTCATCATGATCTTTCTGGCGGGCTTCGGGTTGGCCGAGTTTTATGGGTTGGTCGAGAAACGCGACCTGGTTTGCTTCAAAGTCAGCGGACTGCTGGGCGGTTTGCTGTTGATGGTCGGCACGTTTCTGAATCTCACCGGCCACATTGGAATGCAAGGTTCGCCCGCGCGTGTTAACGATTTTGAAACCAGTTTCCTTATCCTGTTCGTGCTCGGTTTATGCCTCCGGCAATTCGTCTCGCGCAGCAACACGGCTGGCATCCTCTCCATCGCAACGACGCTCTTCGGCCTGATGTATGTGCCGTGGCTGCTGAACTTCATCCAGAAAATCAATTTCTTCCCCGGCATCGGCGACAACGGCAAGTTCTACGTCCTCTACTTCATCGTCGTCACGAAATTCAGCGACACCGGCGCGTACGCCGTCGGCTCGCTCATCGGCAGGCACAAAATGATTCCGCGCATCAGCCCGGCAAAAACGTGGGAAGGTTTCGCCGGCGCGATTGTAGTTTCGACCGCAGCCAGCCTGGTGTTCACGCATTTCCTCGGCAACAAGATGCCCGGTATGAAACCGCTCCATGCCGTCATCCTTGGGGTGGTGTTGAGTTCTACCGCTGTCATCGGCGACTTGATCGAATCGCTCTTCAAGCGCGAAGCGGGCGTGAAAGATTCCGGGAAGTTTTTCCCTGGCATCGGCGGCATTCTCGATTTGCTCGACAGCCTTTTGTTCAACGCGCCGATCATGTATCTGTATTTGCGGCACGTGCTGACCCACCCATGAGCAACGCGATAATGAACAACAAAGGCGCGAAGGTGCAAAGGCTTGAAACACTCGCGCCTCCACTTTGTGCCTTCGTGTCTTTGTTGTTAACCCCTAGATGAAAAGCGTCGTCTTACTCGGCAGCACCGGCTCCATCGGCACCAGCACCATCAAGGTGGCCGAGGACTTGCCGGATCGAATCCGTTTGCTTGGATTGGCGGCGGGCAACAACACCGAACTGTTGCTCGAACAAACCCGCAAGCACCGGCCAGAGGTGATTTCCATCACCGACCCTATGAAAGCCGGCGAACTTCGCGATTCGCTCGGCACGGCGTGCGAGGTGTTTACGGGAGCGGAGGGGTTGGTGAAACTAGCCACGTTGCCCGGTGCGGACATCGTGCTCATCGCCATCGTTGGCACGGCTGGACTGCAACCAGCGCTGGCGGCGATTCGCGCGGGCAAGGACATCGCCGTGGCGTCCAAGGAAATCCTCGTCATGGCCGGCGAGATTGTGATGAGCGAAGCGCGCAAGCATGGCGTTCGTGTGCTGGCAGTGGATAGCGAGCACTCGGCGATTTTTCAATGCCTTGACGGAAAGCCGTCTTCGTCCGTCCGCAAACTTTGGCTCACCGCCAGCGGTGGCCCGTTTCGCACCACGCCCAAAAAGGAGTTTCCAAGCATCACCGT
>CAYIOH010000716.1:0-2235 GCA_964364975.1 uncultured Bifidobacteriaceae bacterium | reverse complement strand
GTGGCGACGATTGAAGGCTTCTTCCAAGACGCGGGCATTGAAGGCGAGCCAGGATAACTCCCGGTTGATGAACCGGTCCGGGGAATTGGGCGCGGGCGCCTTCGCCGGCGCGGGCGAAGGCGCCACCGGCGTCTCGGGCATGGGCGCCTTGGCGATCTCCGGGAAAGTTTCGAGCGGCAATGGATGACCGTTATTCATGGCGCTCTTTTCCCTCCAGCGCCGTGAACCCAGCGCTGTCGCCGCTATGGCATTTTGCAACGCATACATTTTGGCACTCCGTGAGGGTAGCTGAACAGCGGAGCTTTAACGTGTTGAAGAGACTATTGCTTTTGCGACATGGGAGGTTGACTTTGGTTAATTGATAACCGCGAGTTTCAGGCTTCGTTTACGGACGCTTGATTTGCACGAGACAAAAAACTACGTCTGCGGCAGGCAGTCCTTTGGATACTGTCGATTGTGTGCTTAGGGGAACATCCTTTAAGCTTGTCCCGTCGGGTTTCGTTCCGCCACGTTCGATGCCTTTCAATCCGACGCGAGACCATCATTGCCCAGCCCCGCATATGGTTAAAAACAGCGCAACCTCCACTGTCGAGTTCGGCCCGCGAATCCCCCGGAACCTCCGGGCACGAACGGTGCGCAAGCCGATGCCGCCCTATTCCGCGCCGCTGGCCAAAACCCCGCGCGAGAAGATTCCCACCGCGACGATCGCTTCCGCACCCCATAAGGCGCCACGGATCAAACTACCCCGACACGCATCGGTCGGCGAAACCTTCGTCTTGATCGGACGGAGCGGCTTTGCTCACCTGCACGCCAACGAGACTTGCGTGCGGGTGGAGCGGGACAGCGAGGGTATCCACCAGTTGCGTGTTTCCATCCGGAGATTGCGCTCCGCCCTCACCCTGTTCCGCGATTTAATCCCGGATAGTGAGCGACGCGATCTTGCGCGGCGACTTAAATGGATCGCCAAACAATGTGCCGAAGCACGCGAATGGGATGTCTTTCAAGACGAACTGCTTGCCTCTCTGCGGAAGGCCTATCCTGATGATCCAGCTCTCAGGAATTTTGCAGACGAAGTCTCTGTAATTCGTTGCGCGACCGACGCCCGGGTCGCGGACATGCTCGCGGGGACACAATATGCCAAAAACATTCTCGAGATAGAAACGTGGTGGAACGGGTGCGGTTGGCACAAGCCGGCAACCGCCCTTGCCGCCGAAAAAGCCATCGATTTTTCCCGTGCGCGTATCCGCAAGTTTCACCGACGCCTTTGCAAGCTCGGAAAGCGGGCGGAAAAATTGGATGAAATACAACTTCACAAGCTTCGCATTCAAACCAAGAAACTGCGCTATGCGATCGATTTCCTTGGCGGCCTGTTTCCGCATAAGGCGGTTCGCGCCTACCGAACCGCCCTCGCCGAAATCCAGGACTGCCTCGGCGCGCTCAATGATACCGTCGTCGTGCGCCAATTGTTGATTGCCGTCCAAAAGCGTGCTCCGGGACTCGACCCGGCGACGTGCGCCCACGCCACCAAAGTTATTACCGAGTGGAACGCCGCAAAGCGAGAAATAGGCCTCAACCAGCTCCCGGGGTTATGGCGCCACTTCACCGATCTTTATCCATTCTGGGAATAGGCGCCTCCTTGAGTTCGATCCCCTAAGAGTCGAGATCCCGGGGATAAACACAATCCAGAAGCCTTGCCGTCTCCGGCCCCAGGTCGTTCCAGCCAGCAGCATTGACCTCGAAGCGGACGAGAGCGGCTGTCGGGAATTTCGTTTTAATCCGGGCCCGCGTTTCAGCGGAGCGATCGGCCATCAATTGGAGGGCGAGTTTCTGAAGGCCGGGGTTGTGCCCGATCAACATGACCGAGCGCGTCTTTCCAGGCAGTTCCCGCAACCTTTGCAGCAAGCGCACGGCCGAAACGAGATAGAGGGCGCGTTCAAAATGAACCTCCGGGTTTCCCAGAGACTCGCGAAGGAAGGAGAATGTTTCACGGGTCCGGACCGCCGCCGAACACAACACGGTATCCGGTCGATATCCGGTCGCCGCAAGCCATCCCGCCATCTGGGCGACCGCGCTTCGACCGCGGCGAGCGAGCGGGCGGTCAAGGTCGCTCATCGACGGCCCCTCCCGACTTGCTTTCGCGTGACGAAACAGGATGAGCTCTTTCATGGGCCTCGTTTCTGAAGTGCGTGGCGCGCCGGAAGCTTCGGCTATTCCTTCTTCTTTTTCTTGTTCTTT
>CAYIOH010000715.1:0-2235 GCA_964364975.1 uncultured Bifidobacteriaceae bacterium | reverse complement strand
GCAGAACAGGATCGCCGAAGCTGCGAGGATTTGGTGCGTAAGTTTTTTCATAATTTGATAACAATTGATCATGCAACTCCACAAATGGCGTCGCATAACTAACAATCTCCGAAACCCCGTAAACAGTCAAGTGGAAACCCGAAATTTTTCAGAGGGTGGTTGCAGTTCGGTTTTCGGTATGGCTGGATTCATAGCAGCTCCGTCCGTTTGTATTTTCGTGATGTTTGATCCGCATGACGGCGGAACTACGGTGGCGGCGGCGAGTCGCCAACACAATGAATCATGGACGACCATCTCGTCCATCGCATGTTTCCGAATTAACTCGAAAACAAAAACCTCCGCCGCCCCGTGCTGGTTGGAGGCGGGCACATCGCAGAGTTTCCCGGGAGCATCGCCACGAGCCTTGCTCGAATCGGCGGCCTCCTTGCCAGTTAACGGCTGACCAGCGCGATCTCCGCCCAGTAAGCCGCCTCGTAGGACCAGCCGGTCGGCTGGTGGATGAGTTCGAGTTTCACGGTTTTTCCAGCGAACGACGACAGATCAACTTCCTCCGTGAGCCACGGGTCGCCTGTGGCCGTGGCCTGGCTGACTGGCTTTTGCACCACGCCTTTGCCGTTGACGCGGATGATGAGCTCAAAGTCACCTTGCGGGTCGTGGCCCACCACGACGCGGAGGGTGGTTTTGCCGCCGGACGGCACGTCGAAAGCGCGGGTGAGTTTACAGGCCGTTTCCGGATCGAGCGGATGCGTGACGAGCACGTTCTTCCGTCCGCCCCATTCGGCGCGCAGGCCGGGATTCATCTCATCTCCGCAATCGGCAATCTTCCAACCCGGGGCAAACTTTTCAACGTCAGCCGACACGGAAGGCGGCACGTCAAAGACACGAATCTGCGCCATTTCCTGCGGGGTGAACCGGCTGTTGGCGACCGGACCGGGCGACCAGGTCGGCTCCAACTTGCGCGGCCTGGGCGCGCGTACGGGCAGGACGAAATACTCCTCGCCGTTCTGCGTCTCAATCCGGCCGCCGGATTTCACGACGACTTTGCGCGCGAGCTTTTCGGAAACCTCGATGAGTTGTGGAAAGCTGTAGGCTGTGTGGCTGAATTTTGCCTGTTGATCCAGCGCCTTGGTGAATCTCTCCGGCACCTTGGAAAATCCCATCGTCGCGAACAACACCCCTGCGGCACTCGACGGGTTGCAGTCCGAATCCATCCCGCCGCGCATAGCGATGACGACGGTACGGTCCGGGTCGCGCCGGCCGTGGAGCAAGCCCATGAGCACGTAGGCGCCGTTGATCTTGCAGTCAATATCGCCGTTGGAATCCTTCTGGTATTCGGGGTTCTCGCGGTATTTTTGCTGGCAGCGATGCCATGTCTTCTCCCAATCGTCGGGTTCGGTGCGATACCACGCAATCAGGTCGCGCACCATTTCGGCATACTGACAGCCGGCCGGGATGGCCGCGAGCGCGGTCTCGGCAATCTTCACCGGGTCGCTCTCGAAAAATGCGGCGGCGTACATCGCGCCGATGAATTGGCCGGCGTACAAGCCGTCGCCGTAATTCATCAGGCGGCCAAATTTCTCGCCCATCTCAATGGCCACCTGCGGCAACCCCGGTGCGATAAGGCCCGAGTAATCCGCTTCGATCTGATAATCAATGTCGTTGGCTCGCGGATTGAACTTCGGATGGCTGGAGTCGGGCGGCGCGATGCCCGCGCGCAGGTTGCTGCGCCCGGCCCGGTTCGCGCACCAGAGCGGATACCGGCTGTTGGCGAAATCAATGCCCGCCTGGCGGATTGAAACGTCAAGCCCGTATTGCTCCAGCGTGCGCAGAAAGGTCATCTCCACGTAAAGGTCGTCCTGCTGGAAGCAGTCGTTGATCGTGGCGGGCTTCCACTCCGGCACTTTCTCGGCGGGGATGATGCGATCCTGGAACTTGAACTCCGTCGGCGCGCCCCAAGTGACGCCGGCCATCTGGCCGAGCCAGCCGGCCTTCATCTTGTCGCGATAATCCTTCAATGCCAGACGGCGGAAAGCGCCGTCGGCCTCGGCACCCGTGGCGCGGGTAAGCAGAACCGTCATCAGCGCCAGAATCAATGAGAGTCGTGAGTTTCGCATGACGCCGAAACTCTCAAATGGAACCGCTTTGTAAATCTTAAAACACGTAGCCGTGAAGAAAGGGGCGCATCTGGCGGGTTCCCCGGTTAGTGATTCCATAGGTGATCCCAGTGACCGTTTT
>CAYIOH010000714.1:0-2240 GCA_964364975.1 uncultured Bifidobacteriaceae bacterium | reverse complement strand
GGGACCGGATAAAGGGAATGCAAGAGGCGCCGGCCATCGCGAACGTCCTCGAACGTCACCGGACGTTTGGCGCGGATCGCTTCCTCCACGCGCGCCTTGCGGGAAGCAACGAGATTCGGTGGGATCAGATCGTAGACAGTCCGCCCTATGGCGGCGGACGGCGTGAGATTGAGGCGCTCGGCCGCAATTTCGTTCATCGCCAATATGACGCCGTCAACATCCAGCAAGAAGGCGGATTCCCGGGTAGCGTTGAGCAGCGCGCTCAAGTCCTGCGCGTATCGCGCCCGTTCTTCTTCCGCCCGCTTGCGCTCGGTGATGTCGCGAACGATGGAAACAACGTGCGTTTCGCCCCGAAACTCCAGAAAGCGCACGTTAATTTCCACAGGAAACTCGCGACCATCCTTGGCGCGATGGAGGGATTCGAACAGCCCCTCCTTCGCGCGCGCGACTTCCCTGAATATCTTTTCCGAATTCCTCGGGTACCCCGGAACATCGATGTCTGTCGGCGACATCCCGAGAAGTTCTTCGCGCGAGTATCCCAACCGTTGGCAAGCGAGGTCGTTGGCCTCGATAAAGCGTCCAGGCTGGCCGGTTTTCGGGTCGGAACCGTGGACCAGGATCACATCGCTGCCGCTATTGAACAGAATCCGATAGCGGGCCTCGCTCTCTTTGAGCTTTTGCTGGCTTTCCCCGATCTTTTGGATGGTTCGCACATGCTCGGTAACATCGATCAGGGTCAGAAGCAGAACCTCGGCTGAATCGCCGTTCGGAGCGACTTTTTGGAGGCTCAAATCCCAATAGGTCGTCCCGCAATCGGGATGATCCGGGTGCTCGAATGGCCTCGCTCGCTCGGTGAACGATTCGCCGGTCGCCAGGACTCGGTGAAAAAGGGCTTCGTTCTCTCCGTGCGGATAGAGGTCGAAGTGATTCTTGCCGATGAAGAATTCGGGCTCCTTGCCGCCCACCGCCGCATAGGCCTGGTTCACATGGATGAAATTGAAATCCTTGTCGAGAAGCGCCACCAAAACGTTAAGGTTGGAAAGCGCTGCTTCCAGTTGCGTCGCGGTGATTGTCATCAATGCCTCTAAATGCCCTTGATTATCCAGACTTAAGCTTAAGAGAGGCTTACACCACTGTGGTGATACAGAACGGCTTCCTTTATGGATAGTCCAAGCCGGTAAGCTAGGCTCTCCAAAATGTTCGGGCCGGATATTGAAGTTCAAACCCAAAACGCTGCCCACCGCGTCGCAATTCAGATACGGAAGCTCTCGGCGTGCCACTGATCTCGCATGCATGACCAACCAGCCAGAACTCCAGTTGATCGGCTGTGATCTCCGGATGGAACTGGAGCGCCAAAATGTTTACCCCGACTGAAAAGGCCTGGTTGCGGTATTTGCCTATCGAAGCAAGATGTGTCGCTTCGGCGGGAAGATCGAAGGTATCGCCATGCCAGTGGAGCACCGCCGCACCATCGAGCGAAGCGAGCGGCGATTTCTCCCCGGCGGCAGTTAACGATATTGGCCCTCATCCGATTTCCTTCCCATGTCCGGGATATACCCTACCACCAAGGGATCTAGCAATCAGTTACGCGTCAAGGCATATGCCAAGGATCGGACGACGCGCCCGGAGACGTTCGCTCAATAATTCGATTTCCCGCGTCAAGAACGGATAGTCCCGCGCCGCGGCCATTTTGACGGGCGAAGCGACTACCATCGAAACGAACCCTTAATTCGCCACTCAGGTTCCGATCACGCGCGCGAAGATGTTCTGACACTCGAACGGCTCGATTGGATTCGGCACCTCGCTTTCGGGAAAGATGGCCTCGCCGCCGACGTAGCGGAACCCGGACGCGACCGCAGCCGTCGCCAGGCTTATGGTCGCAAGATCATGGACATAGGCGTGCACGCCAACCTTTTCGGCGGACGCGGCTAAGGTATCCATCTTTTCCATGAGGAGCTTCTCGGAAAGCTTTTCCTCACCGACGGCAAAGCCGACGCCGAGAATACCACTCTCGGTCCAATGGCCGATGTGGACGAAATCCGGAGGAAGCTGGACGAGGATGCAGCGCACGAGAGGGTGGAGCCGGGCGACCAATTCCTTGATGCGGAATGCGGGAAGTACGTCGGGGACGCTCAGGATTTCGATGACGATATACTTCCGCTCGTCCTGGGAGAGTGCTGCGAGCTCCTGCCGATACGGCAGGAAGAGAGGCTGGCTGTCGATCGTCGTGAAATGGATCG
>CAYIOH010000713.1:0-2245 GCA_964364975.1 uncultured Bifidobacteriaceae bacterium | reverse complement strand
GTTTGCCGACGGTGTTCTCCACGAGGTAGCGGGCGATGTATTGCGGTGTGTAATGAACACCTCCGGCCTTCCGCACTTCCGGCTTTTCCTCCACGCGGGCGCGCTTGTCGGTGGTGACAATGACCTTGCCGAGAAACCGTTCGTAAATGCTGCCGAGAATGTGAATCGGTATGGCGTTGAAATCGTAGGCGGAATTGATGTGGCAAAGGCTCTCACAAACCCCGCTGAATTGATCCTCGTCAACTTTGAACGTCGGCTTGTCGAGAATGGCGTTTTCCTTGAAAACAATGCCGTTGTAAATGCCGTCCAACCGCCGCGACGTGGCAATGAAATCGCCCCATGCGCTGCCACGCTCGCCAAACTTGGCAACGAGGTATTGCGGTTCAATCAGCTTGTCTTCCAAAAAGCGGATGAAAACGAGCCGGTCTAAAGTTCGCTGCGTGGCTTCGGTGAGCGATTCGCCGTCGAGTTTGGGATTACTGTTTTTGAAAATATGGGCAAGCGTGTCGCGGTGCTTGTCGAGTTCCTCCAAAAATGCTTCGTCAATGGATTGGTAGCCGCCTTTGAGAAGTCCGCGTTGCACCGCGCCGCGTTTTTTCGGCAGGCTCTCGGCGTATTTCTCCAGGGCGCCGCCCGCAACGGCTTCGCGGGAAAACAGCCAGTAAATTTCCGCGAATTTCTCTTTGTCGGTGTATTGGTTGAAATGGAATTTTTTGAGATTGCGCTGGAGCGCGGTTTCCAAGTCCGGCTTGAACCGGCAATCCACAATCTCGAATTGCTCGAAATCAAAAAGCGCGGCAATCGGCGTCTGGCTATTCCAACCGTAACGGATGGTCTGGAAATAATTGTCCGGCGTGGCAATGTCGCCAAAGGGTTTTTTGGCTTCGATGTAGAATTTTACGTCCCGGAAGTTCGGCGCGAGATAAAAGGCATAATCAGCGCGGCGTTGTGAGACGCCGTGTTCCTTGCGTTCAACTTTGACCTCCTGCTCGTAAGGATTCTTTTGCGTGTCGTGGTTCACATCCCAGCCGAGCGCAACCAAAAACTTATCAATGAAGTCGCGCCGGGCTTCCGCTTCCTGATAAGCCGGGGAAAGATAGAATTTTTCGTTGGCCTTGAAGTCTGTGGCCAACTGTTTAACCCGCATAAAGGCATCCTCGAAATTGGCTGGCATCCGTGGGGAGCGTAGCGAACCTGCGAGTGGGGACAAGACGGAATTGCGATCCGCGCTTGACGGCTGGGCCTTATACGGACTCTTTGTTGTCGTGGCCGCACAGAAAACACACTTCTTGCACAGAATCCGAATGGCGTGGCGCGCGGGTTGGCGATACGTCCCCGGCGCTGCGCTGGTGCTCGCGCTGTTGACCCCGGTCGCAGGTTACGCCCACGGCGATGTACACCTCCGCATCGCGGCGGTGACGGAGCAAATTGCCAAAGATCCGGACAACGCGCGGCTTTTCCTCGAACGCGGCGAATTGCATCGCGAACATCAGGAGTGGAAGGCCGCCGAGGCCGATTACGACCGTGCGGCGCAATTGGACCCGAAGCTCGCAGTGGTGGGTTTCTGCCGTGCGAAAATGCTGGCTGATTCCGGCCAATGGCCGGCGGCGCGGGCGAAGTTGGACGGCTACCTCGCGGGTAATCCGCAGGACGCACAGGCGTTCGTGGCACGGGCGCGCGTGCTGGTGAAACTCGGCGAGCGGAAATCCGCCGTGGCCGATTTCACACGCGGCATCGAACTTTCGCGCGAGCCGCAGCCGGAATTTTTTCTCGAACGGGCGCAGGCGCTCGTGGCGGACGGGGAGGTGAACGAGGCGTTGCGCGGTTTGGACGAGGGCGTGAAGCGCCTTGGCCCGATTGTGACGTTCCAGCTTGCCGCAATAGATTTGAACGTGGCGCAGAAAAACTACGAGGCGGCACTGGCGCGGCTCGACACGGTTTTATCGCAGGCGGCGCGCAAGGAAAGCTGGCTGGCGAAACGCGGCGACATCGAATCGCTCATGGGCCGCGCGGCGGACGCTCGCAAATCATACGAGGCGGCGCAGGCGGCGCTGGGCGCGTTGCCACTGCGATTCCAAAAGAACCAGGCGATGCTGGATTTGAGGGCGCACTTGAACGCGGCACTCGCCGGAATCACGAACGCGGTCAACGAAATTCGCAGGTAGGGCGCGTCACTCCGAGACTGTCTCAAAACTCGCTTTTTTATCCACCTCAACCCGTGAGGAAAGAGCGGGGAGAGGATTGA
>CAYIOH010000712.1:0-2255 GCA_964364975.1 uncultured Bifidobacteriaceae bacterium | reverse complement strand
TGATTGAGCAGACCATCGGGAATTAGCCCAAATTTCTTCGGGTTGTGCCCGAGCACGAGGTGAGTTGCCAATGTGTTACGCTCCCGTTTGCCGCGGTTTCAACCATCAACACTCAACCTTCAACAGATCAACGTTCAACTCGGAGCTGCTTCGAGAATCCACCAAGTTGCCGCTGGATTTCAAGAAGTTTCTCCTCAATGAGTGCGTAGTCCACTCCGGTGATAAGCGATTGCGAATGTGCGATGTCGTACGTGGCTGCAAGTTCGTTCACAGAACCAAGCGCGTTCTGAAGATAACGATTGAAGTCACGGTCTGATGTCTTTCCTGACCCCTCTGCAATATTGAGAATGATGGAAAGTGACGCACGCCGCATCTGCTCTCCAAGGTGACGATAGTCAGGAGAGAAAGTGCCTGTAATATGGATTGTAGTCCGATACAGGGTCTTCCCGTCGTGATAGACCTTGAAGTGGAGAAAACGAAAGCTCATGGTGAGTTGTTTGTTGAATGTTGACTGCTGAATGTTGACGGTTGCACCGCTCGACTTGCATGCCTAAGACACGCCGCCAGCGTTCATCCTGAGCCAGGATCAAACTCTCAGTTATACCTCGATGCTCCGAGAGGAGCGAAGAAGTATACCGAGAACTCGTTTGAGCTCTTGGATTTCTTTCAAATCTGTTCCGAAGAACAGAGTAAGTGCTGATTCAATTGAATTCTCTGCTCCTTCACTTTCGCAAATTTGCAGAGCCCCGAACAGAAAGCCGCGAGGCCGACTGCTTTGGGGGACGTTACCAATTATGCCGTTGATGGAAGAGGTGAGGGCGGTATGGAAAGTGAAAGAACATTTCCAGAACAGTAGAGTGCTTGCTCCATACGGGACCCTCGCTTCTTCCATCAGACGGCAACACGTTCCGTCACATTTGTGGTGTCAACTATTCGATTGTCAATGGACTCTCCATTGCGAGCGAGGGGCATCCTTCTTTGTATACTCCTTGAAAGGATATCCTCCGCCTGCATGTGGGGCGACCTGCCATCCGCCGTGCTCCGCCATAGCGGCTACGCGACGGCGAGAAGCTCTGATAAGGAGCGAAGGATGGAGGGTGAAAAAAACAGAGGGGTTCCGTCCTTAGGAAACGCCACTGTTCTTCCTCCACGGATGCCGCACTTGACCGGAAATCCGTGAAAACGGCTCGTGCTGTAAAGGGATATGTTTCTGGGCAGTGAGGAATTCAGCTAATGGTAGCGAATTGTCCACACGATGTTGTACACACTATAAACGATACCTTAAGGGATGTCAAATCCAGCTCCGCGAATGTCATTTAAAATTCAAAAGTGGACTGTTTCAAGATCAAAAGTGGGCTTTCACAGTGGATTGTACCATTGAGAATGTGTCACAGTATGGGGTTTTCATTCTTGACCCCAGATCCGCGAATGCACATCTGAACCGCACTACACTAGTACCGTTACAAGTTAATTTTCACCACCTCATACCACAAAAAACGACCGTTGGATAAAGCTTTCGAGTGGTTATGCATAGTATGATTTAACTTGTAACGGTACTAGCACGGGGTGAGAAAAACACAAGAGCGGATCTTGCGATCCGCCCCTGTTGAATGTTGGAGGTTGACGGTTGGCTGTTGGAACTACATCCCCATGCCACCCATGTCGGGCATTCCGCCGCCGTACCCGCCGGGCATGCCGCCGCCCTTATCTGCCTTTTCCGGCAGATCAGTGATCGCGGCTTCCGTGGTCAAAAAGAGTGACGCGGCCGAAACGGCATTCTGCAAGGCGCTGCGGACGACTTTTGTCGGATCCACAACGCCGGCAGCGACCAAATCCTCAAACTGGTCCGTCGCCGCATTGTAGCCGTGGTTCCCCTTCTCGCGCTTGACCTGTTCCACGATGACGGACGGCTCTTTGCCTGCGTTGGCGGCAATCTGCCGTACCGGCGCTTCGAGCGCGCGGCGCAGGATGTCCACGCCAATCTGCTCTTCGCCGTCGAGCTTGAGTGATTCCAGGTGCTGGACGCAGCGCACGAGCGCGACGCCGCCGCCGACCACTATTCCTTCCTCGATGGCAGCGCGGGTTGCTTCGCGGGCATCTTCTACGCGGTGCTGCTTTTCCTTCTGCTCTGTCTCGGTCGCAGCGCCGACTTTGAGCACCGACACGCCGCCGGAGAGCTTGGCAAGGCGTTCGTTCAGCTTCTCCTTATCAAAGTCAGATGTGGATTCCTCGATCTCCTTGCGGATCTGCGCGAT
>CAYIOH010000711.1:0-2278 GCA_964364975.1 uncultured Bifidobacteriaceae bacterium | reverse complement strand
CGTGAATCGAGTTGCGCACCCGGATCAACCCCCAGCCCTGATCGTTCGGCGAGCTCCGGACCTGATAATTGTAGAGCGTTCCCACCGTCCGCGCCCCGTTGATCAGCAGCGCCTTCATCAGCGCCGGACTGTTGGTGCGGCCGAGCTTTGTCGCGAAGAATTCCTGCATCAATGCGAGCGTGCCGGACGCGTCCGCCGCCGACAGGCTCGTGCCGGACTCAAAGCGATAGTAATGCGTGGTGGCGTTCGAGCCGCTGATCGAGTTGTTCAGATTGCTGAGGACCTCGAAGTAATTCCCGTTGTCATTCGTGGTGACCAGATCCCGGGACAGGCTGTACGTGTTGGTCTGGTTGGGAATGGCATTGCTGACGGCGTACCACCAAGTGGTGTTCACCGGGCCAAAGCTGGCGCCTCCATCCGGCGGGGCCGTTACCTGGTTGGTGACTGTGAACGAGGGCGGAACGCTGGAGGGATCCGTTCCCTTCCACACGTGAATGAGCAGGTTGGCGCTGTCCGCGCCAAATGTCGCGAGGTTCAGCGCCACCGCGTTCTCCACGACGAAGACGCTGTAAAAATTCCGGTTGGTGCCCGCGACGCTTTGCGCGGGATAGGTGAGTGAATGGTGGTTGGTCGGATTGTAATACTCCTGCTCGTCCCATTGCGCGGAACGGGTCGAAACCACGAACGTGCCGGGCGCGACAACATCCGGCTTGAAGCGTCCGGAATCGCCCTCGATCCCGATGCCAACATTGCCACGGCTTGAAAAAGCCGCGACCTCGTTGTCCGAACTGGTCATGCCTTCCCAAGGACGATTCGTCGGGCAGGTCGTCACGTTGGTGCCGAATTCGTTCGTAGTGGTCGTGCAACCCGTAAAAATTACCACTTCGTTCGTGATATTGCGCTGCTGTTCGACGGCCCCGACGGTAATGACGTTCTTGGCCGTGCCGGGCGCGACGATGGTTCCGGGGTGGCCGCTCAAGCCGTTATCACCGCCCAACCCCTCGTTGCCGCCGGCAAACACGAACAACACCGGTTGCGAACCGGACAGGCCGGGCAACGCGTCGCGAACCGCGGCGTCGTAGCTCGCCGCGCTGATGTTATACGTGTTCTGGTTCTGGTAATACCAACTGTTGTTCGAGATCAAGGCGTTGGTCAGCGCGGCCCCCTCCTGAAGGGAGGCGTCCGACCCCGGGCTGCCGTAGTCATTGTTGGGGCGGCTCCCCAGGTTCACCGGCATGGCAAACAGGTTCGCGCCCGGCGCCTTGCCGCGAAAATCGGCGTTGACGACCGAACCAAAACCGTTGCTCGCCAGAACTCCACCAACATTCACCGGGTTGGTGCTCATCAAACCATTGCCCGCAATGATGCCGGCCACGTGCGTGCCGTGGCCGTTGGAATCCACCAACGTCGTACTGGTCAGGGCAAAAACCCGGTTCAACAAATCCGGATGCGTCGCGTCCACGCCGGAATCAACCAGCGCGACCGTTACATTCGTGCCCGTGAGATTGAGATAGTTGGTCTTGGTCACCGTGTTCGCCGAAATGCCAATCCGCACCCGGCTGCGATCATTGGCCGCCGCGCGGGGCGTCCACAACTCCACCGTCTGCACGCCGGCCAAACCCGCCACCGCCGGCCAGTTCTCTGGCGGCGGTCGCAGTTGCACCAACGGGCCGAACGGTGTGTGCTCCTCGGCCAGAATCTTGTACCCCAGCTTCCGCAACGCGCCTTTCGTCGCCTCCGCCGCGTCGGCAAACAGCACCACGTTCAGACCTAGCCCCTCCGGCAGCGGCTCCTGATTCACCGCCGCCGGCAGCAACGCGGCTTTGAGTTTGTAATAAGGTTCAAAGGGCAAAACCGCCTGCGTACCGGCATCCGCAGCGAGTTGTTGCGCCACGGACGCAGACGCGCGGACGAGGTAGGCATTGTTCGGGATGTAGGAGATGATCGTTGCGCCCGCGTCGCGCAACCGCGCGCGGAAGGCGTTATCCACCAGCCCGCGCGCTTGAATGATGTAACTGCCGGGATCGCCCTGGGCACGCAAATGCGCGGGGATGGCGAGTTCCGCGGGCTTTTTCGTGTCCACCAGCGCGTTTTCAAGGAGAATTGCGTGGTCGTTTCGCAATAAATCGCCCACGGACTTGGTTGTGTTGCTCAGCCGATACTGAAACTTGTTCGTCTTGGCGATCGTGGGCTGGTTCGCGCGCGGCTGGGTGAGCAGCGCCATCGGCGCGGTGGAAGCGGACGTGGTGGTTGACTGCGGGACATTCGTCGCGCGGGT
>CAYIOH010000710.1:0-2288 GCA_964364975.1 uncultured Bifidobacteriaceae bacterium | reverse complement strand
GGCGTGAGTTTTCCGCTCATAAAGGCCAAGAGCATTGATGACGTGCCCATCGTGGCGCTGACGTTTCACAGTGACCGTTACGACCATCTCACGCTCCGGCGGCTCGTCGCCCAAGTGGATGACGCGGTGAAGCAAGTGCCGTTGGTCGCGGAAACCACGCTCATCGGCGGCGCGCGGCAACAGGTGCGGGTGTTGCTTGATCCGGTCAAGCTGGCTTCGCGCAATCTCACGCCCGCCGGACTCGTACCGATGCTGCGCCAGGCCAACCGGCAATACGCCGCCGGCAATGTCACCGGCAACGACCAGGAGGTGGTGGTTGAAACCGGTGCGTTTCTACGCACCGCCGACGAGGTCGGCAGTGTGGTTGTAGGAGTCTTCGGTGGGAAGCCGGTTTACCTGCGCGAGGTCGCCGACATCGTGGAAGGCGCGGAAGAACCGACTCAGTACGTTTTCTTCGGCCACGGAGCAGCATCGGGAAGCGCTGGTAACGAACAAGCCGCCGTGACCTTGAGCGTGGCGAAACGTCCGGGCGCGAACGCCATCTCGGTCGCCAACGAAGTGCTGCGCAAAGTGGACACGCTCAAAGGCTACACCATCCCAAACGACGTGAGCGTGACCATCACCCGCAACTACGGCGAGACGGCCAACGAGAAATCCAATGAACTCCTCCTCCACATGGGCATTGCCGTGGTCGGCGTCTCCATCTTGATCTGGCTGGCGCTGGGTTGGCGCGAATCCGGCATCGTGGCCATCACGATTCCTGCGACGCTCGCGCTGACGTTGCTCGTGTTTTATCTCGGGGGCTTCACGCTCAATCGCATCACCCTCTTCGCGCTGATCTTCAGCATCGGCATTTTGGTGGATGATGCGATTGTGGTGGTGGAAAACATCGTCCGCCACTTTCATCTGCCCGAAAGCCGCGGACGCGACCGCATCACGATTGCGGTGGAAGCGGTCGGTGAAGTGGGCAATCCGACGATCCTGGCGACGTTTGCGGTGATCGCCGCCGTGCTGCCAATGGCATTTGTGGGCGGCCTGATGGGGCCGTACATGCGGCCGATTCCCATTGGCGCGAGCGCGGCGATGATTTTCTCGCTGGCAGTGTCATTCATTGTGACGCCTTGGGCGGCCATTCGCATTCTCCACTGGCGCAAACAGCGGGGAGCGGAATCAGCCGCGTCCGAGGTGCATGACCACGCCGCACATTCTTCGAGCGAAGGAATGCTCTCCCGCCTCTACCGGCGTGTCATGTCGCCGCTCATCGCCAAACCCGTCTGGCGGTACACTGCGCTGGGTATCATCGGCGCGCTTACGGTTGGCGCGATGGCCACTGTGGCCTTCGGCTGGGTGAAGGTGAAGATGCTGCCCTTCGACAATAAGAGCGAATTCCAGGTCATTCTCAATATGCCGGAAGGCAGCTCGCTGGAACGTACCGCCCGCGCCGCGCGCGAAATCGCCGCTGTCATCCGCCCTGAGCCGGAAGTTACCGATTACCAGATTTACATCGGCACAGCCTCGCCATTCAACTTCAACGGCCTAGTGCGCCATTACTTCATGCGGCGCGGCGCGAACGTGGCCGACCTGCAAATCAACCTCGTCAACAAGCACGACCGCAAGGCGCAAAGCCACGACATCGCCAAGCGCGTCCGGCCGGCCGTCGCCGCCATCGCGGCCAAATACGGTGCGCGCGTCGCCGTGGCCGAAGTGCCACCCGGCCCGCCTGTGCTCCAGACACTTGTGGCCGAGATTTACGGCCCAAGCGACGAAGCACGGCTGAAGCTGGCCGAAAAGGTCCGGGACATTTTCAAGAATACCGACGGCGTGGTGGACGTGGATTGGTATGTCGAAGCCGACCAGCCCAAGACCCGGTTCGTCATTGACAAGGAAAAGGCCGCGCTCCACGGCGTCAGCGCCGAGAACATTTCCACCACGCTCCGACTGGCCGTGGCGGGCGACAAGCTCGATTTGTTGCACCAGCCGCGCGAGAAGGAGGACGTGAACATTATCTTTCAAGTACCGCTGGCAGACCGCACGTCATCCGAGGACCTGCTGGCGTTGCGCGTGCGTTCCGGCGATGCCAATGCTCTGCCCGAACCGGGAAATGCGCCTGGCGGCCCACCACTCGTGCCGTTGCGAGAACTGGTCACGATTGAGCGCACCCTCGCGGACAAGAGCCTCTACCACAAAAACCTCATGCCCGTGACCTACGTCATCGGCGACGTAGCGGGCGCAATCGAGAGTCCCGTGTATGCAATCCAGGCGATGAACAAGGCGCTGAGTGAACTCAA
>CAYIOH010000709.1:0-2293 GCA_964364975.1 uncultured Bifidobacteriaceae bacterium | reverse complement strand
GCCACCACGCTCGACGCTGATGAACCGTTTGGCTTCGAACTTCAAGCCGCCGCCTACGCGCTGGACTCCACCACCCTTGACCTGTGCCTCTCGCTGGTCCCAAGCGGGGCGTTTTCCGCTTGCGCCGCGCGCCCAAACAAGGAACACATTCCGCTGGCGATGGCATTCATCAAGTTTAACGGCATCACCAAACGCTTCCCCGGTGTGCTCGCGCTGGACGGCGTGAGCTTCGAGGTCGCGCGCGGCAGTTGCCACGCGCTTGTCGGTGAAAACGGCGCGGGCAAAAGCACACTCGGGAAAATCCTCGCCGGCGTTTACGTCGCCGACGAAGGCGAAGTCCACCTCGCCGGCCAACCGATTCGCGCCCTCAATCCGCTCGCCGCGCGCAAGCTCGGTATTGCGATGGTTCATCAGGAACTCGCCTTTTGCCCGAACCTCACGGTCGCGGAAAATCTTTGTCTCGGCGATTTGCCGGCGCGCGCCGGCTGGCTCGACCGCCGCCGCATGAGGGAGCAGGCCCGTGCGATGCTCGACGAAATCGAGGCTGACCTAAACGTGGACGTGCCCATCG
Organism: uncultured Bifidobacteriaceae bacterium; assembly: GCA_964364975.1. Lineage (GTDB taxonomy): Bacteria > Verrucomicrobiota > Verrucomicrobiia > Limisphaerales > JADLHS01 > JALOTT01. Next base: position 1,722 of record CAYIOH010000709.1, on the reverse strand, counting down.
GTGAACTCTCCACGGCGCAGGAACAGATGATTCAGATCGCCGCCGCGCTCGGCACGCGCGCGCAAGTCATCGTCATGGACGAACCGACGAGTTCGCTCTCGGTGCGCGAGAGTGAGCATCTGTTCGGCTTGCTGGACAGCCTCAAACCGCGCGGCATCACGGTCATTTACGTTTCACATCGGTTCGAGGAGATTTTCCGCCTGTGCGACACCGTCACGGTCCTGCGCGACGGCCGCCTGGTCGCCACGGAAAAAGTTTCTGAAACCAATACCGAACTTCTCATCCAGCAGATGGTGGGTCGTGAAGTGAAGCAATATACCTCGCAACATTTACAGCGCCCGCTCGGCGAGGAATTGCTGCGCGTGGAAAATCTTTCGTCACCCGGCAAGTTCAGCAATGTGAGCTTCACGTTGCGGGCGGGCGAAATCCTCGGCTTTGCCGGTCTGGTCGGCGCGGGCCGGAGCGAAATCGCCCAAGCCATCTTCGGCTGCGATCCGAACGCGACCGGAAAAGTTTTTGTGCGCGGCAAGGAAATGTCCTCCGGCTCGGTAACGACGGCGCTGGCGTCCGGCATTGGTTTCCTCCCCGAAGACCGCAAGCGCATGGGCCTGGTGCTTACGATGAATTGCCGTGAAAACACGTCGCTGGCGATTCTCCCGCGGCTCAGCCTTGCCGGTTTTGTGAAGCGGCGCACCGAACGCACGCTGGCTCAGCGTTACTCCGACCAGCTTCGGGTGAAAACGCCGTCCATCGAGGCGGGGATTTCTGGATTGAGCGGCGGCAACCAGCAAAAAATCGCGCTGGCCAAATGGCTCGCGCGCGAATGTGCCGTGCTCATCGTGGACGAACCCACGCGCGGCGTGGACGTGGGCGCGAAAGCCGAGATCCATCACCTCCTCGACGAACTCGCCTGCCAGGGTTTGGCGCTGCTGGCCATTTCTTCCGAACTACCGGAAGTGATGAACCTCAGCCGCCGTATCATCGTCATGCGTCAAGGCCACGTGGCCGGAGAACTTTCGCGCGGGGAATTTTCGCAACCGAACCTGATGCGCCTCATGGCCGGCGTGGAAGCGAAGGCCGCCTGAGCGTTCGGAGTTCCGCGTTTACGCGGCCCGTGCGCCGCGCGATCCGTTAGCCGCGTAAACGCGGAACTCCAAACGGCTCTGCCTAGGACCCTTGCTTCGAGTCCCGAATTCGCGCTTGCGATTTGGGCCGGCGGCTGAGTTAACTGGGGCGCGCGGTTCGCCATTGCGCGCCGCCCAGGCAATGGGTCCGTCAGTCAGAATGCAAAAAGTCCAAACCACGACACTTATGACCGAAAACAAACTCCCCACCTTCCTTCGTTTTAACCTCGTCAATCTCATCGCCGTTGCACTGATCGTGTCCGGGTGCAAACCCGCCGACTCCGGAAAACCTGGAGCCGAGGCCAAGCCGCGCGTGGCGCTCATCATGAAGTCGCTGGCCAACGAATTTTTCCTGACCATGGAAAACGGTGCTAAGGCCCACCAGCAGGCCCACGCCTCCGATTACGATCTCCTCGCCAACGGCATCAAGGACGAGCTGGACGTGAGCCGGCAGATTGACCTGGTCGAGCAGATGGTGGCCCAACATGTGAACGCCATCGTCATTGCGCCCGCCGACTCCAAGGCGCTCGTGCCGGTCTGCAAGAAGGCGCAGGCCGCCGGCATCATCGTGGTGAACATTGACAACAAGTTCGACGAC
>CAYIOH010000708.1:0-2298 GCA_964364975.1 uncultured Bifidobacteriaceae bacterium | reverse complement strand
GATTGATCTGTCGGTAGGCTCGGTGGCGGGTTTGTGCGCCGTCGTGTCGTCCTGGCTCATGAAGTATGCGGGCTGGCCGGTCGAGGCCGGTTTGGCGGCGGGCATTCTGCTCGGCTGCGTGGCCGGATTGATCAACGGAATCGTTGCGGTTCGATTTGGTATCCCCGCCTTCATTGCCACCCTGGGCATGCTCTACATCGCGCGCGGCTTCAATTACCTCCTGTGCAAAGGTTATCCGATCTACCCCATTCCAGATTCGTTGAAAACCTTTGGCCGGGCCGAACCGCTGGGTTTGTCCTGGGCGTTCGTCATTTTTGTCGGAGTGGTGCTGATCGGCGATTTCTGTCTGCGCAAGACGGTATTCGGCCGGATGGTTTACGCGACCGGAGGCAACAAGGAAGTGGCGCGCATCGCCGGCATCAACACCGATTGGGTGAAGCTGAGTTGTTACATGCTGACTGGTGCGCTGGCCGGGGTCGGAGGCATGCTTTTGATGGCGCAACTCAACGTCGGCCAGCCCGAAATCGGCGTGGGCTGGGAACTGGATGTGATCGCCGCCGTGGTGATTGGGGGCGTCAGCCTCTTCGGCGGAATCGGGACGGTCACCGGGACGTTTCTGGGTTTGATGATCATGCAGGTCGTCCGGAGCGGCTTGGTGGTCACGGGCGTCAATACTCATTGGCAGACCGTGGCGGTGGGCGTGATCATGATCCTCGCGGTGGGCGTTGATCTGCTGCGGCGGCGCACCAAGATATCGTGAGTGCAAGCTGGTCAATAGCTCAACGGAAGGAAGTAATATGAAGATGATGCGAAGTATGAAGTGGTTTTGGGCGCTGGGATTGGTCGCGCTGCTGAGTGGCTGCGACAAACCATCACCCGAGTCCTCAACGCCGAAAGCGATCGGGAAGAAGTTCTACTGGGTGCAGCCGATGAAGGGTCATCCGGTGCATCAGATGACGCAGATCGCGTTCAAGGAAGGCTGCATCAAGTATGGCTACCAGTGTGAGATCATCGGCACGGACGCATGGGATTTGGCTGGCACGATTGCCTTGGCCGAACAGGCGCTCGCCAAGGGGGACGTGGCGGGCATGGCGATCTGGACGGGCAATCCGGCATGGAATCCCTTCATCGAACGAGCCGGCAAGGCAGGCGTGCCGGTCATCCTGCCGCATTTTCCGGTGACGGAAGGCTCGGTGCCGGGCGCGACCGGCATCATCAGTTGCGATCCGGCGGCGTATGCCAAGGAAGCGGCGCGGGAGATCGGCCAAGCCATCGGCGGCAAAGGCAGCGTCGCGATTACCCAAGGCTCCTTTAACACGACCGAGAACATGGTGTCCGAAAGTTTCACCGCCGCGATGAAAGAATTCTACCCCGACGTGAAAGTGCTCGCGCCCGAGGAAGAAGGCTTCGACGCGCCCAAGGCCATCTCCAAGGCCGCGTCCATTCTGCAATCCCATCCCGACGTCGTTGCGGCGCTTTCCACGACCGGCGGCGGCCCGACGACCTGGGCGGGCGCACAAAGGGAAGCGGGCCGCAAGATCATCGCCGTGGGCATGGATTACACCCGGGTCAACCTGGACCTGGTGAAAGACGGCGCGGTCTATGGGGTGATCGGCCAGCCGTTGTGGGAAGAGTCTTTTGGTGCGGCGGAACTGCTCGACAAAGTCGTGCGCGGCGAAAAGATTCCCTGGTGGACGAAGCTGCCCGCTCCGTTCATCACCAAAGACAACCTCGCGCCGTACTACACTCTGATCGATAAGGTGGAGGCGGCCATCCATCAATGACTGTGGACAGCCGCGTGACCAATGGCACGGCCCAGACGGCTGGGGATGTCCTGGAGATGCGCGGCATCACCAAGGAGTTCCCGGGCGTGCGGGCGCTTGATGACGTGACGCTGCAAGTCCGGCGCGGGCACATCCATGCGTTGCTCGGAGAGAATGGGGCCGGCAAATCCACGCTGATGAAGATTCTCGATGGGGTCTATCCCGCCGGCACGTTTCAGGGCGAGATCATCCTGGCGGGCGTGCCCATCCAACTCCACTCGCCGCATGACGCCCAACGCAAAGGGATCGGTTATGTCCCGCAGGAGATCACCGTCATCGAAGGCCTCACGGTGGCGGAGAATATTTTCGTCGGACACTGGGTTGACCGGGGCGTCCTCGTGAGTTTCCGAGACCTCTTTGCGCGCGCGGAGCAATTCCTGAATCAGATCAACATCAATCTCGATCCGCATCGGTTGGTGTCTTCGCTCAATGCCAGTCAGCGCCAGTTGGTGATGATTGCCCGGGCCATGTCCAC
>CAYIOH010000707.1:0-2308 GCA_964364975.1 uncultured Bifidobacteriaceae bacterium | reverse complement strand
TCACTCCGTGCGCGCCGCTTTTCGACTGTTGGAAAACGGCGCGCAGAGGACTGACGCGCCCTACCTTTGGCTTTTGCGATTTCGACGTTCGGAAATTCCCAGAGGTGTGCGTTCACGACGCCTTCGGGCCGCTGGCGGACGAGGAATTTGCCGTTGCGCTCGACGACGAAGGCGATGAAGCGACAGGCGGTGGCCTCAACTCGCTTGCCGAGGTTGGGCAATTCAGCCTGACGACCTTCGCGAAAGGCAACGCAGAGTTTTTGCGCGGGGCACGCGGGGCAGTTCGGCGAGCGCGGCGTGCAAATGAGCGCGCCGAGTTCCATGAGGGATTGGTTGAGGTGGGAACAGGCAGCGACGTGTTGCGTGTTGCGTGTTGCGTGAACAACAAGCTCCTCCGCGATTCGCCAGAGTTGAGCGTTGGTTTTCTTTTCGCGCGGATTGGTGGCGATGCCGAAGAGCCGTGTGAGGACGCGGATGACGTTGCCGTCGAGAATTGAATGGGGCTGATTGAAGGCCATGCTGGCAATCGCGCCGGCGGTGTAGCGGCCAATGCCCGGAAGCGCGAGAATGTCGTCGAAGTTTTCCGGAAACTTGTAGGAGACGACGTGAGAAGTCTCTAATTTCTTTGCAGTTTGAGACTCGTTACCTCGTCTCCTACGCGATTTTGAAAACGGCGCGTGCGGCGTGATGATTTGTTGCGCGGCGCGTTGCAGGTTGCGGACGCGAGTGTAGTAGCCGAGGCCTTCCCAAAGTTTGTGGAGTTTGGCGGGCGAGGCTTTGGCAGCGGCATGGACGGTTGGCAGTTCGCGCATCCAACGTTCCCAGTACGGGATGACGGTTTTCACCTGCGTCTGCTGGAGCATGATTTCGGAAACCCAGATGCCGTAGGGATCGCGGGTGCGGCGCCAAGGGAGGTCGCGGGCATTGGTGGAGAACCAAGACAGTAGGGGCGTCACGAGTTTGCCGACTGCGTGTTGCGTATTGCAGGTTGCGTGAAAAGGCATCGGTTGACACGAATGATTCCGAATGTCGCCGATAACGGAAGAAAAACTTTTGTGTCTTTTGAGCCTCTTTGCGGCTATTAAATCCGGCGCGTGAAACCGTTGACGAGCTACACCTGCAAATTGACCGACGAACAGGCGGCGACGCTGAAGTCGTGTCTGGAAGCGCGCCATTACGAGTTTCGCGAAGTTCCCTACGCGCGGTTCGCGGGCGAAAAAGAAAAGACGAACGTGGTTTTCTACGACAGCGGCAAGCTCGTCGTGCAAGGTAGGGGCACACAGGAGTTCGTGGAGTTCGTGCTGGAGCCGGAAGTGTTGCAACAGGCGCGGCTAGGTTACGAGACGGTGTTGAACCCGGATTTGCTGCTGCCGCGCATCGGGGTGGACGAAAGCGGCAAGGGCGATTTCTTCGGACCTCTGTGCGTGGCGGGTGTGTATGTGAACGAGTCGGTCATCAACGCGTGGAAGGACGCGGGAGTGCGTGATTCGAAAAACATTTCGAGCGACAAGAAGATTTCCGATCTCGCGAAATTGATCCGTGAAACGCCGGGTTGCGTGACGACGGTGGTTCCGATTGGCAACGAGGCTTACAACCGGCTCTACGCAAAAATGAGAAGTGTCAACACGGTGCTGGCGTGGGGGCATGCGCGGGTGATTGAAAACTTGATGGGCCAGAAGCATCGGATGAATCCGCCGCCGGTGCGGGCGATCAGCGATCAGTTCGCGTCGAGCAAGAGCGTCATCGAAAAGGCGCTGATGTCCATGGGCAAAGAATTGGAGTTGATGCAGCGGCACAAGGCGGAGGAAGATCTCGCGGTGGCGGCGGCTTCGATATTGGCGCGGGATGAATTTGTGAAACGATTGGGCGCGCTGGGCAAAGCTTACGCGGTGGAATTTCCCAAGGGCGCGGGTGCCGCAGTGGACACCGTTGCAAAGGAATTTGTATCCACGCGCGGATCGGAGATGCTTTCAGGAGTGGCAAAAATGCACTTCCGCACATCCTTCCGTGCGCGCGATTTGCCCGAACCGCCGAAAAAAGAGTGGAAACGGAGCGTTTCCGCAAGCAAAGGCGGGGGCAAAAAAAGTTAAAAAGCCCGTTGACACCATCGCGGAGGTTTCCTATTTTCATCGTCGTTCTGGGCAGTACAAAGACGAAAGCGACCAGCCCTTCAACCTTTTCGATCGGAAGAGATGACGGGAATGGTTTTTTGTCGTTTTTGGCAATCGGGTTGAAAGAGCAGTTGTATTTGCCCATGTAGCTCAGTTGGCAGAGCGCGTCCTTGGTAAGGACGAGGTCATCAGTTCAA
>CAYIOH010000706.1:0-2308 GCA_964364975.1 uncultured Bifidobacteriaceae bacterium | reverse complement strand
GTCAGTTATAAGAACCTTGAATGGAACAAAAAAAAAGTCATCCTCGGAGAAACCAACTTGGATACCGAGCAACCGATAACCCTTTTGGTTGGCTTTCACGGTGCAGATTCTACGCCTGAAAACATCCTCGTGCATGCAAACAAGCTTCGGTTAAAAAATACCGTGATGATATTTCCAGAAGGACCTATCGATGCGGGCAAAGGCGTCTGGAGCTGGTGGAAGGACGGCCCACGCCAGGTTGAGACCGTATCGGCATTCATTGAGTACGCCACGCTCATGATAAACGAGGCACACAAACACCTTAACCTCATATTGCCCGGTGCCACAATTAGAACCTGCCTCTGGGGTTTTTCGCAGGGTGGCGCCACATCCCTTGTCTATGCCCTGTTCGGATCGCATCCTCTCCATAAAGTGGTTTCGATCTGCGGGTTCCTCCCCGAACTCTCATCCCCCATACCACCAGCCAGAGATCCGGTAAGTATTATGGGTATTTACGGAATCAATGACAATGTGGTTCCCTCATTCCTCGCCGAATACGCCTTGGACGAAATAAAAAATGGGGGATATGATGTGACCACGAAAGAAACAACTCAAGGACACGAGATCACTGCGGAAAATCTGCGCGATATCAGCGATTTTTTCAGTTTTTGACACGACTGAACTCTCATATGTTAACCCAAGAACAGCGATAGAAAAGGATAAAGACAGAGGAAAAAGCCTTGTCGGCCGCTCCCAGAGCGGGTATAAAGGGAGTTATTGAGAACAAGAACCTTTAACCGACAAGGTGAGATGATGATACGACAGACGGTATTTGGATTCAAGCTGGAAAAGACAGAAGAAGAACTGACGGGGCAAGGTGGGATGTCGTTGTTGGCGGAATACAATCACGGCATGGGCTTGAAAAAGCTTGTGGATCGTTATTTGCCGGTAGCGGGAAGCAATCGCGGGTATGCGCCCTCGGTGTTTGCGGATACGCTGGTTTTAATGTTTCAGGGCGGGGGTCGGAGTTTGGAGGATACGCGGGAATTGAACCGTGAGTCGGGGTTGTTGGGTTTGCTGGGTCGGGAGGATATTCCCGATCCGGACACGTTGGGAGACTGGCTGAGACGGATGGGGGATCCCGCGACTGGCGGTCTTGCCGGTCTGGGTTTGGTGCGTGACGAGATCAACGGGCGGATATTGAAACGGGAAGGGATTGAGGAATACACCTTGGACGTGGATGCGACGTTTGTGGCTGGGGAGAAACGAGATGCGCACTGGAGCTACCTGAAGGAAAAGGGTTATATGCCGATGTTAGGATTTCTGTACGAGCCGGGGATATGTTTGCATGAGGAGTTCCGTGAGGGGAACGAGTCTCCGGCGGCGGGGCAGATGTCATTTTACGAGGCCTGCAAGAAACGGGTAACTGCGGGAAAACGGATCGGTTGTTATCGGGCGGACAGCGCCTCGTATCAGAGCGAGGTCATCAACGCCCTGGAGAACGACAAGGTTTGGTGGGCGATAACGGCGCGGCAAGATGCGGCGGTGAAGGCGATCATCGCGGATATTCCGGAGGCGGCATGGCATGAACCGGAGCCGGGCTGTGGATTCGAGGTGGCTGAGACGGTGCATACCATGAATGGGACGAAGACTTCGTTCCGCCTGATCGTCAAGCGGGAAGTTCGCCGGCAAGGAGAGTTGTTCGATGGCGTCGCCGGATATTTTCATCACGCCGTCGCCAGTAATTGGCCGGAAGAGAAAAAGAACGCCTATGACGTATTGGCGTGGCACAACCAACGGGGGCAGGCGGAGAATTTCAACAAGGAGTTGAAAAGCGGTTTCGGCATGGAGCGGATGCCCTGCGGTCAGGCTTGTGCCAATGCGGTCTGGTTCCGGATCGGGGTCATCGCCTATAATCTGTTTATCGGATTCAAGCGCCTGGCCTGTCCGGAAAGCTGGGGACGGCACACCATCGCCACGTTCCGGTGGCGGATGATCCAGATGGCCGGACGCATTGTCCGCCACGCGGGTCGAGTGATTCTGAAACTGGCGGTATCCGCTGAAAAACTGGCTCTCATGCACAACATCCGCCAAAAGATTTTTGCACTGAGCTTGGCAACCTGAAAAAGAAGAGACGGAAACAACGCTCTCCATCAACATAGGGGAAAGCTGTGTCACCATCAAGCGCGTAGAGATTGCCGTACTCCCATCTTTGACCGAATTTGGGCGAAAATCGAGGTTCTCGCAAGAAAATCCGTTTTTTTAGCACAAATCAGACTGGCGACAGGCTGAAAAACGCTTGTCGAAAATTCCTATCGCTGTTCTTGGG
>CAYIOH010000705.1:0-2316 GCA_964364975.1 uncultured Bifidobacteriaceae bacterium | reverse complement strand
TCATTTCCGGCGGCAGGATTTTTGTCTCGTCCGGCTACGATCACGGTGGGGCGCTGATTGATGTGAGCGGCGGAAAACCAAAACTGGCGTGGGAAAACAAAAACATGCGCAACCATTTCAACAGTTGCGTCCTGTTGAGTGGCTTTTTGTACGGTTTCGATGGCGACGCGGGCAAGCCGACCACGACGTTGAAATGCCTCGAGCTAACCACTGGCGAAGTGAAGTGGGAGGAGAAAACAGGCGTCGGCGGATTGATGGCCGCCGATGGCAAATTGATCGTATTGACCGAGAAAGGCGAGTTGATGGTCGTGGCAGCCACGCCCGATGGGTTCAAACCGATTTCCCGCGCGCAAGCCCTCGGCGGCAAATGCTGGACGACCCCGGCGCTGGCCAACGGCCAAATCTTCTGCCGCAACGCAAAGGGCGATCTGGTTTGCCTGGACGTGAGCGGGAAGTGATGATCCGATAAAACGTGAACCCCGACAGCCGATGTCGGGGTGGATCGTTGAAACGATAAAACGCGGACCTTCGCGCGCGACCAAATCTTACCTGAGCAGCACGAAGATCAAAACGCCCACCGCCACGCGGTACCACCCGAACGCGCTGAAGGTGTGGGTCTGCACGTAGCGCAACAGCCATTTCACGGCGATAAAAGAGACGCCCGCCGCCACGGCGGCGCTCAACAAGAGCAATCCCCAGTTTTCCGTCGGCGCATCGGCGGAGTGATGGAAGGCCTTGAAAATTTTCAATCCGCCCGCCGCGAGCATCGTGGGAATACCGACGAGAAAGGAAAATTCGGTGGCCGCCGGGCGCGCGAGACCAAGCATCAGCGCCAGCAGAATTGTGGCCCCGGAGCGCGACGTGCCGGGAAAAACGCCGGCGACAAGCTGGCCGACCGCCACGGCCAGGACGATGGTCCAGGTGATTTCATTGCGCAAAGTTTTACCCCGCAGCCGGCGTTCGACCGTGATAAATAAAATCCCGCCGACGAACAACGCCAACGCGACCGGCAACGGTTTGTCCGGCAGCTTGAAACCGAGTTTATCAATGAAGAAGCCCACCGCGCCAGTGATGGCGAACGCGGCGAAAACCTTCAGCAGATAATCGCGCGTGGCGGGTTCGCGCCAGTGGAAGAGGAATTGTTGGAGCCGTTCGGGAAACAAGGGCAGCACGGCGATGACGGCGCCGCACTGGATGACGATATTGAACAGATCGCTTTGATTGAGGTGGAGGGCGTGCTCGGCCAGCAGCAGGTGGCCGGTGGAGGAAACCGGGATGAATTCGGTAATCCCTTCGATGATTCCCAGAATGATGACAGCAATCCAGTCAGGCATGGGAGGGGTTAGACGCGAAATGCCGGTGAAGGCAAGCGCGAAAGCAATGGCCGGTGGAAGTTGTTTCTACTTCTTCGAGCCAAAAAGGTTTGAGAACGCGGATTTGCCGGCATCGGCGTTTTGCCGAACCTTGAGCTGGCCGAGGATGGCGTGCCAACCGATGTAAATCTTGTGCCACTGGTTCTCGACGTTGCGCAGCGCGCCTTCGCCCATTTCGGAGAGGTAACGCAGCGAGGGCGCGTTGCCGATGAGGGCGTGGATTTCCTCCTTGGTGGGCGAGTTGACTTCCACCGCGGCGAGGATCAGTTCCAGTTCCTGAATGATAACGCTCTTGATTTCAAGAAACTGGTTTTCGTCCTCGGCGCCAAATTTCTTTGAGCGCGCCAGGTTGACGAATTGGTTGAACTGTTTCCAGCACTCGAGGTAGTTCTCCACTTGCTGGATGAGGGAGTCCAATTTTTTGTTGATCATAGGGCGGTGGCGTCGGGGTTACTTGGCCGTGCTGATGGGGGACTTGGGTGAAAGAAAAACAATGGCGCCGCCGCGCAACTCGCGCGCGACGATTTTCAAACTGCCGTAATGCACGACCAGTTCGGCCAGCGGCAACTGGACGGCCTGCGCTTCGCGAAATGTATCCAGCACATGACGGCCAATCTCCCGCACTGCGGCAACAGGGAAACTCGATGGCATCGTGCCCACCAGCACGCGACCGGTGCGGTCCAGCGTGAAACAGCCGTTGGGCAGGCGCGTCAGCGGCGGCGCGGATCTGGCAAAAAGTTTCATCAAGCCCATAACGCCAGCACCTTTCTCATGCGGTCGCGAATTTCCTCTGGTGCCAGTGAGTGCCGCCAGCCCACGCAAAACTGCGTGTCGCCCTGCGGCGCGAGCACGACGTGCCGTTGCGGGCCGAGGCCCTCGATTTGTTCGAGCGGGCCAGCTTGCAATTGCTCGCCCAGCGCGCGAAAACGTTCGAGGCTCTGGC
>CAYIOH010000704.1:0-2319 GCA_964364975.1 uncultured Bifidobacteriaceae bacterium | reverse complement strand
GACTCCCACCCGCGTGGCAACCAGCTTCACCGGCGCACACCAAAATTCCGCAGTTCGATTCATCCGCAGATTACGCAGATTCCGCAGATTGAAGAAGTTCCGAAAGAAAACGACCCGGCCGTTGCTTCACCAGCCCGCCGTGCTCGCGCCCGTCGCGGCAGGCAAGGTGAAGGCCGTTTTGCCACGCAACCTTCTGGTTTCCAGAACATAATCCGCGTTTATCTGCGCATCTGCGGATGATAGGTTTAATTCGGAAACATGCGATGGACGAGGTGGTCGCCCATGATTCATTGTATTGGCGACTCGCCGCCTTCCCACCCTTGTTGTTGGACCCCGTTCTCCAACCAGGACCTCCTCCCTCTCTTATCCTTAAAAACTGTCCAACATCTACCGGCCCACACAGTACACAGAAATTGTGAAAGTTTTCCCTTGACTGTTTACTGGGTTTCGGAGATCGTTGGACTACACAATTCTATTTGTGGAATTGCATGATCAATTGTTACTAATTATGAAAAAACTCACGTACCAAATCCTCGCAGCTTCGGCGATCCTGTTCTGCTTTGTCTCCGCCAAGGCGGCAACGGTCACTGTCACCACCGCGGATGACGGAGTCAGCAACGTTGGCGCTTCTGGCACCTTCTATTGGGCCCTCACGAATTGCAGTCCGGGCGATACCATCGCCTTCGCTATCCCGGGCGCAGGTCCGCACTTCCTGCGCGCGCCGACGAACGGTTTTCCGGTCATTTACAATAAACATGGGATCACCATTGACGGCTACACCCAGCCGGGCGCTTTGGTCAACACCAACCCGATCACGGGGTCCAACAGCGCCCAACTTAAAATCGTGATTGATGGACGGGATCGCAGCGCGCGCAGTGTGAACATTGCCAAGTACTCGCCGACGAATGTCGTGACCAGCCCATATTATTGCGACGGGCTGATTGACAACGCCCCGATGTATGCGGAAACCGACGACTATCTGGAGTGGGCACTCCTGGTTGTTTATCGCTCTACCAATGTCACGATCAAAGGGCTGTCATTTTTGGGAGACAACCTCCATGGCTACCTTACTAGCGGAAAAGGTTTGACTGCCTGCATCATCGCCAAGCCTGATTACGGACTGGATACCTCGGTTAAGGACGATCTGGAGTATGATGCCGGCATGGTTCGCGGCTTGCATGTGGCCGGCTGCTGGTTCGGCGTCGTTGTTACCAACCAGACGAAGAGCGCCGTGATCTTGACTTTTAGTAACGTCCAGTTACCGCGCTATAAAACCACTGCTGCTGACCCATACGGCAGAAACGGCAATGGAATTCCGAATGTGGGGCAGACCATCGGTGTGAAAGAAGGCTCGGCCAATCCGCGGGCTGAGTTCAACGTAATGTGTGGAGGAGCCTACGCTTTTTCAGCCGAACCGCTTCGCTTGCGGGTTTCGGGCAACTTCATTGGCTTCATGCCAGACGGGGTCACGCCCGTTGACTTCAGCACATTCAACGCTACTGTCAAAGCTATCTGGGGGGCGCTTATCGGCGCTGTGGTGGAAATCGGCCGCTATGGTGAGATCTTTAATAGCAGTGCTACTGACGCCAAGCCGATGGTATTTGGCACCGACGGGGACGGTACCAACGATGTCGACGAAGGCAACCTCTGGCCTCCGGTTGGCGGGGCAATCAAGTATGCCACTGCACATGAGGGGATGCCTGCGTGCATTTCCACGTATCACACCGGCACCAAGACCTGGCTTATCGCCGGCAATAGGTGGGGCAGGGGGAATGACGGGACCCAGCACACCAACTGCGCCAACTTTATGGCCGGTGGCCGCCTGACTGATGAAACCCCCAATGGCAACTCCAAAATATTCATCGGCTCGGATTTCGCTTCCAGCCGCAGCGCGGCCACCATCGCCGCCCAGGCAAACCATTTCTACAATAACTTGCCGATCGGGATTTTCGGCAATCCGCCTTCCAACCCCGATGGCAAGACTATTCCCGGAGTCATCAATGCTGAACACCCTCGGGACACCGAGGTCAATACCACTAACGCTTTCGTGTCTTTCCGCGGAAACGTCCTGGTTGGGAACGGCTTGAATCCCTTCAACTATGCCACCAATGCCGTTGCTGGCACCAACTCCCTCCCCCTGCTGCGTCTATTCACCAATGTCTTCGCGCAGGTCTTGGATACCAACGTGACTATCATCCCCGTTTTGAATGCCGGGAGCAGCATCTTCCCGAACTTGGTGGGCACCTTTGCTCCGGGTATTGGTTACTACACCAACGTCATCATTGACGTTTACCAGCTTGATCCGGTCGGCTGGACTAA
>CAYIOH010000703.1:0-2320 GCA_964364975.1 uncultured Bifidobacteriaceae bacterium | reverse complement strand
ATGGTATTCCGGCCTGAAATCGGCAGGTCGCCGTTCCCGGAAATAGTTTTCAACAATTTCGACTTTTAGATTGCAACGCGCCGGGTGTTGTCCGTAAAGTCAAACCGGCGAACGCCCATATAAAAATATCTATGCATCTCGGCGTTGATTACTATCCCGAACAGTGGGTCTTCCCGTACGGCGGCACCGCCGAGCATCCCGAGGCCGCGTGGGAATCCGACGCCGACTTGATGGTCAAGGCCGGGGTCAACACCGTGCGTATCGGTGAATATTCCTGGGGACTCTGCGAACCCGAAGAGGGCAGATACGATTTCGCCTGGCTAAAGCGCGTGATGGACATCATGGCCAGGCACGATATCCAGGTGGTGCTGGGCACGCCCACCGCTGCGCCGCCGATCTGGCTGGCCAAAAAACATCCCGAAATTCTACCCGTGGACGAACGTGGCCTCGTCCGGCACGAGGGCACGCGCCGCGCGGCCTGTTTCAATAACGACATTTATTGGAACGCCGCCAAGCGCATTGTCGAGAACATGGCCCGCGCCCTGGGCCAACACCCGCAACTGATCGCCTGGCAGATTGACAGCGGTCTTGGCGGCCACCAGACCGCGTGGTCGTTCAATGAAGACTCCCGCCTCGAATGGCAAAACTGGCTCAAGCTAAAATACAAAACCATCGCCAACCTCAACAACCTGCTCGGCCTCCGCTACTGGGGACAAATCGTTTCCGACTTCGACCAGGTGCCGATGCCCCGGCACGCGCCCACCGCGCACAACCCGGCGCTCATGCTGGACTGGTACCGGTTTTGCAGCGACACCATCATCGCCTTCGCGCGGATGCAGGCGACCGTTTTGCGCGAACTGACGCCGAACATTCCCCTCACCACCAACCTCCGCGCGCTTCAACGCTGGTTCGATCACTTTGACATGGCCGAAGTGGTGGATTTCGTTTCCGTGGAAAGCAACGCGGCAATCAAAGCCAAGTCCGCCGAGCTGGCCTGCGAAATTGACATGCTCCGCTCGCTGAAGAAGGACAAAATCCGCACGCCCGACGGCGATTGCGGCTTCTGGGTGATCGAGCAAAAGGCCGGGCAGGTCAACTGGCAGGATGTGAATTCACTGGTGCGTCCCGGCGTCGTGCGGTTGTTCACCTATCAACTCGTTTCGCGCGGTGCCTGTGGCGTGCTGTTCTATCACTGGCGGCAGCCGCGCATCGGCAATGAAAAATTTTACGGCGCCGTCCTGCCACACCACATCCACAACGGCAACGACCGCGTGTTCAAGGAAATCTGCCAGGTCGGCGAGGAGCTCAAACTGCTCGCGCCCACCCTTGCCGGCACCAAGGTCGTGGCGGAAGCCTGCATCGTTTACAGCCACGACAACGATTGGGCGCTGCAACAGCCGATGCAGCCCAACAAGCACTTCAGCTTGCGCGAGCACATTCAACTCATTTACAACGCGCTGCACGACCGAAACATGCTCGTGGACTTTGCCAAGCCTTCCGAAGACCTCTCGCGTTACCAGATTGTGTTCGCGCCGTCGCTGCACCTCATGTCCGGGTCCGAAGCCGACCGCCTCAAGCTTTACGTGCAGAACGGCGGCACCCTCGTCAGCACCTTCAACACCGGCCTCGTGGACGAACACCAAATCGCCCCGGACACCGGCTTCCCGCACGACCTGACCGACCTGTTCGGCATGGAAGTCTTTGAATTCGACCCGTTGCCGCCCGGCGAGGAAAACCATCTCGTCTTCAAAGGCTCGTTCGCTGCCAGCCACATGCACCCGGCGCGATTGTGGTGCGACCTCATCGAGCCGAGCGGTTGCCAGGTCCTCGCCACCTACGGAAAGGATTTCTACGCCGGGCGCCCGGCGGTGACCCTGCACACGTTCGGGCTGGGCAAGGCGGTTTACGTCGGCACCATGAGCCACCAGCATTTTTACTACGACCTCGTCGCGTGGTTGCGGCAGATGTGCAATCTGCATCCGCTGCTCAAAGTGCCCGACACCGTCGAGGTCAGCCTGCGGCAGAAGAAAGGGACCAAGATTTTCTTCCTGCTCAACCATCAGAATACGTCCGTGCGCATCCAGTTTTACAAACCCATGTACGATTATCTCACCGCCACCACCTTCACCGGCAGCTACGATTTGCCGCCGCACGGGGTCCTGGTCCTCGACGAGCATCCGGAGGGGAAAGGGAAAACCACGACCTCCATCCCCGCCACGGCCTGAGTCCGTGGCTTGTTCTTAATCTTCACCAACAATTCATTTCAACCGATAATCCGCAGATGAACGCAGATGAACGCAGATTGTTTTCTGGAAATCAG
>CAYIOH010000702.1:0-2321 GCA_964364975.1 uncultured Bifidobacteriaceae bacterium | reverse complement strand
GCCGCGCACTGGGGGAACCTACCAGATGCACACCTTCATCCCAACCCCGGCGAAAAGGCCACCAAACGAGTCATGGACATCCTCAGTGCAATCAATGACAATGACTGCGTTCCCGCCCAGCGAGCCGGTTCAAGAGATCGTTTCCGACTGAAAAATCTTATGATTAAAACACCCGAAGCCATCGCGCCGGCCACCAGCCAGCCCGCGGCCAGTGAAACCGAACAGCAGCGGTTCGAGCGCATCTTGTTGCGCCCTCAATTCAAACCGCTTAAAGCCGTGTTCGACAACCTCGGCATTGCCGTCCCGGTCATGCAAGCGGCGATCGTCACCACGAATTCCTACCAGATGTTTCTGGGCAAGCTTGGTTATCGCGTCGTGCTTGTGAAACAGATCCACGAGAGCGATTGCTACGCCCGCCTCGGGCCCAAAGGCGGCATCCGGGCCGTGCTGCCGGTTCACGACACCGCCACGTACAGCACCATGGTCACGCTCGTGAACTACGATTCCACGGTGACCACCACCGCCAACTCCGCTGACTTCTACGACGACCAACTGGGCAAATTCAAAGTCCAGTTGATGAGCCGCTCCGGTAACGCCGGGTGAATCAACTCCAGCGCAGTGATTCGGCAGCCCCAGCGGTGCGACATCTTGCTTTGTAGTTGTCCGATTGAAATGAATTCAAGCTCCGTCAGGAGCGGAATATGTCGCCCCGACGGGGCTGGAGATTTTGGTGGGCGGGCTTTCTACAAAGATTCCGCTCCTGACGGAGCTACGGATCGCCGCCCAGGCCGCTGCGGCCAATCTCCAGCGAGCGCAGGCATTTTTGCAGGCTTTCCTTGAACGTGCGCCCAATGACCATCGCTTCGCCGACGCCTTTCATTCGTAGCGGCGGCTCGGCAGAGCCCCGCAAACTTATGGGAGGATTTTCTAGTGGCGGCTTTATGCCGAAAGCCGCCGCGCCGTCTTGGGGGAATTTCTCGGAGCCGGTGCGCGGAATCTTGGTGACGACGTAATCAATGCTTGGCTCGAAACTCGCGGAGGGGGGATCGGTTTCTAACGGCTGCAACTCCCGTACGATTAGATGTGGGTGGGTGAATCGGCTCGAGAGCCGCCCCTTTCCGCCACTAGTCTCGGCGGCGCGCCGGTGGAGTGTGCTGTCTGACGGCAGCAGACCGCTGCCTTTTCCCCGGCCGCCACATTCGAAGGCGGCCTTCCGGGCAGCAAGACACGGTCGCGTCCGGCTACGCGCCGAAAAACCGTAAAAAATAGTTTGCCACCCGGCGGAAAAAGATGCAAAAAGACGACAAATGAACTCAACGCAAAAGCAATTCTCCCTGAACCGCGCAGCGCCAAGAAAGCGAATTCGTATCAGTTTTGCGCTTCTCGCTCTCGCAGCTTGTTCAACCGTTGGACATGCCACCGTCATTGAGACGGAGTCTCTGTGGTCGGGGGCATTCTTTGGCAACACGTCTCAAGGGCCGTCTTCCGTGACTATCGGCCAATCGTTCATGTGCCCGCTGGTTGGCGACAACGTCTTCGATAAAGCCTACCTTTCGTTCCGATCCACGGAGGGTCGCAACTTCACGTTCCATCTGGGCACGATGGTCGGAAACACGATCACGTCGGTTTTGGCCTCAGAAAACGAAATACTCGCCGGAACGGGCGGCTGGGAACACATCGAATTCGACCCGACGAACGTGACATTGACACCGGGCTCGCTATATGCCGTCTGGGTCTATATGCCGCTGTCGCCGATTACGGTCGACGAAAAGGCGTTCAACTCGAGCGTGTACTCGGACGGCGTGGTGTTCACGTCGCCCGAAGCGATGCCCGGAATCGTCCAGGACTTTTCGCAAAACGATCTCGCGTTTCGCGTAGAGCTGGTCCCAGAACCGGCGACGATGGCCTTACTGGCGCTTGGCGGTCTCGGCGCCGTCGCGCGTCGAAAGCGGCGCGCATAAGCGGTCCGCTATCGGTTGCGCGCCACGTTGAGCGGCAGCCCAAAAGGGCCAAGCTGGCGCCTGATGAGGCAGAACCGCGCAGCGCCGAAAAAGCAAAATCCTGTCGGTTGAGCGGCGCTCGCGCCGTTCCCCGCGGTGAAGAGTGCGCCGTTGGCCTCGTTAGAGCTGAGTGCGTTCCTACCGGGACGGGTTCTCCGTCTTCTAATCCTTCGCCGTCGTAAGCTCTTCCTCGAAATCCACAATCTCTTTGATCTGCACCAAGAACCACCGGTCTATTTTCGTGAGGTTGAAAATCTCCTCGATGCTGAAGCCGGCGCGCAGGGCGTGGCGGATGAAGAAGATGCGTTCGGCGTTGGGCAC
>CAYIOH010000701.1:0-2333 GCA_964364975.1 uncultured Bifidobacteriaceae bacterium | reverse complement strand
CCGTACCGTTGTCCGCCGCCACACCGATCTTCTCCCAATCCACCAGGTTCGTCGAAGCCTCAATGATGTAGAGCGCACCCGGCGCAGCTTCGCCCTTCAGCCGCGTCTTCCCACCGGCCTCGCGCGAGACATGGGTGATTTTCCCATGCGCCTCCCCTGCCCCTCCACTCAGGGCGTCAATGATTGCCTGGGCCGCCTGAATGAATGTCTCCGCCAACTCCGGATCCAGCGGCGACACCTGCGCGCGCACTTGGTTCTGGAACGCCTGCAACTGATTGATCGCCGCTGTCGGATTGCTCCGGTCAATCGCGGCAAGGGCCGCCGAGAGCGTCGCGATCAGGGGATGCGGCCGTGGTGCGCCGGAATTGACCAGCACCACCAACCGTTCAACCGCTTCCGCCGACGTGATCACTTCCACTGCAAACGTCTGGCTGCCGGTCGCCAAACCGTCACTCACCGTCAACGTGAGCGCATTGCTCCCCACCGGCAACGTGACCACTGCCACAACTCCGGTCGCGATCGGACTTGAGCCGCCGGCCGCGAACCAGAAGTATTGCAGCACATCGCCATCCGGATCCGAGGAACGCGAACCGTCCAGCACTACTGTCGCATTGGTGTTGTTGACGGAGATGACCAAAGGCAGGGTAGCGCTGGCGTCCGCCACCGGTGGATGGTTCACAGGGGGCAAGGGCGCGCATTTGCCCGCACTGGCGGCATTGTAAATGGCTTGGATTTCAGGGGCCGTCAGGGCGCGGTTGTAAACACTCACTTCATCTATCGTCCCCAGAAAACTGTTATCCAGGTTGTCCCCACGCGCACCAATCGCCGCCACCGTGGAAAACACAAAGCCCGGATCATAGGCCGCCGCTGAATAGGCGGTGCCATCCACGTAGAAAATCACCGTGCTGCCGGATTTGGTCACCGCCACATGATGCAAATTTGTGTCCGTGATGGTCACGCTGGGTTTGACCTCGTTGATGCCGATCTTGCTGAGCGCCGGCCTGCCGCTCGAATCCAAGTAAAGACCATAGCCTCCATAGCCGTAGCCGAAAATGATGCCGTTGCCGTACGAGCCATGCGAAACGACCGACGAACTGGCGCGTTTGATCCAAGCTTCAATGGTGAGGTTTTGGAGTTGAAGATTGGCCGGATTGCCCACCGTCACTAAATCCCCTCTGCCGTCCAACACAAAGCCCTGACCCACACGGCCCACACCGTAGGCCGTATTCCCGGCCAGCGTTCCATTGTTGCCGTCCCCGGAATCCAAGGCGTTGCTTTCCGCCCGCCACCAACTCACCAAACCGGAGGGCGGAGTAACACAAGTGGGCGGCGGCGTTGGTGCGCACTTCCCCGCGCTGCCCGCAGCGTAAATTGCCGCGATCTCATTGGTCCCCAGCGCGCGGTTGTAAATCGATACCTCGTCAATTATTCCCTTGTAAAAGGCAAACAGCGACGGCGTGGCGTGATTGCCAATCCGCAACGGTTCGCTGGTGGTCAAATCGCCCGGCTCGCCGGTCGGATCAAACTCCAATACCACCTGCCCGTCCACATACAACCTCCCGCCCGTGGTCGAACTTCGATTAACCGTCACCGCCACATGGTGGAAACTCCCATCGCGCAAGTCCGGTCCGACCGGACCATACAAGGTGCCAATGTTCGCGATCGAATCGGAAAGCCGACAGGCGATGCGGCCGTTTGAGAGGGCAAATTCGTAGCCCTGCCCCTGAGAGAGGTTCGGCGCCAGCCGCTTGTCCACAATGGACATGATCCCAAAAGCCGTCGAGGACACTTGCGGCTGGATCCACGCCTCAATGGAGAAGTCTTGACCGGGACCGAAATTCAGCGACGGGGAATTTGATACGGTGATCCGGTCGTCCACTCCGTCGAAACTAAACCCCTCACCCACCGCGGCACCTCCAAAACCAACACCGTTCAGAAGCGTGCCATTGTTCCCGTCCGCAGAATCCAACGCATTGCTCTCTCCACGCCACCAACTCACCAAGTTATCAGGGGCGGGAACACAAGTTGGTGGCGGCGGTGACGAGCATTTCCCCGCGCTATTGGCATTGTAGATCGCCTGGACTTCATTGGCCGCCAGGGCGCGGTTGTAAACACTCACTTCATCTATGGATCCGTAGAAACTGGTGCCATAATCCCCGCCCCGCGCCCCAATCGCCATCGGGCCATTGAATACAAATCCAGGGTCATACGGCCCAACCGACTCCGCCACCCCATTCACATAGAGAAACACGTTGCTGCCCGACTTCGTCACCGCCACGTGGTGGAAGTTGTTCGTATCGGTAATCGTAGCGGTTGAAAAAACAACGCTGACA
>CAYIOH010000700.1:0-2345 GCA_964364975.1 uncultured Bifidobacteriaceae bacterium | reverse complement strand
TTCAAAAATCTGGATGAGCGATTGAAAATCATACTGCGGTTGCTTGATAGCAGGTTTTCGATGTTGTTTTTTGCTGTCTGGCATGGGTGTATTTAAGCTGAATACAGGTTGCAAAACGCTGTCGGACACCGCGTCAACACGTGTTCTTCGCTTGAATACGGTGAACGGCTATTGAGGATTATGCCTGAACAGCAGGGCAGGGGGTAGTGCCTGGTGGGGGAGGGGTGCAATTCAAGGAGATTGCTTGGTAGCGGCCTCATAGAAGGCTAGCACTTTCGGAGCGGTAAAACGGGATTGTGTGAGTCCGTCGCAGATTCTGGCAAAAATACCAGAATCAATGGCGCCTTGAGGGATGAATATCCCATTGTTGACGTCCTTTATAAATTTCTGGGCAACTTCAATGCGAGCTTGGCCGTAACTGATATAGCTTTTGTGTTTGATAAAAGGATGGTCGCTTGGATAGAGGAAACAGGTTGGATCGTGTGGAAACTGAGGCTTCAAGGTAGACATGCTCACCATGAGAATTTGCTTTTCGCCTGTTTCCAGAATAGAAACAGGGTCGGTGAGCAGGATAAAGAGGTGTTTCTTGTTCGGTTCGCTTGCAGTACCGGAAGGGATAAGGAGCGTCGCCCGCCGCACAGGCAGGAACAAGCTCATAGAGACGCGAAAATTTTGTCCAGGGCGCGTTCAGATTCGAGGTGAGCACTCAACTCTGCCGCCTCATCCTGTGGGCGGCCAAGGGCAAGGAATACGTCTGTGTAGGAAATGGGCAGGGAAGACCCGTTGGGATCAGTCCACTCCGGACAGTGTCTATGGGTGTAGTCACGGATTTCCCATCTGGTCATGTGACCAAACTTCTTCCAAATAGCTTTCAGCACATCTAAGTCGGCCTGGCTGAGTTCGTCCATATCAT
Organism: uncultured Bifidobacteriaceae bacterium; assembly: GCA_964364975.1. GTDB lineage: Bacteria > Verrucomicrobiota > Verrucomicrobiia > Limisphaerales > JADLHS01 > JALOTT01. The sequence goes on along the minus strand of CAYIOH010000700.1, from coordinate 1,432 downwards.
CGCTGGTAAACTCGTGTCTAAGAGAAACCTCGTGATTTTCCTTGTCGGAAATCAAGCTGTCCCATCCATCCTGCGAGGATTCCACGTTACCACCCATGAGATTCAAGGTCATGGAAAGCACGGGACCCTTCGGCATGTAAACCATGCGGTCACCAGATATAGGCGCGCCATAGCGCGCCATGGCCTCACGGTCTGACAAATAAAGAAGCTTCATAAGCTTGAGATGTGACATTCTGTCGCCCCTCTTGTCGAGCAGGAAGGCGGCCATCTGTGTCACTTTTCGTTCATTGAACATAGCTTATAGCCTGTTCAGAAGAAGATAATTTTGAGGAACAATGGCTTAACACGGCGATTATCCTAGCAGATATCTTCAAAAATTGATACCATCGTGCAATCACCATGTAGTTACTCTGTAGCCAATTTTGTACCACTATGGCGCTTGATTCACCCTTTTCAGGGCTTTTTGAGGCTGTTTTGTGAGTCGGCAGGCGTTGCAAGTTGCTGATTAATAAAGAAGGCCATTTAAGACCTTGGACTTTTAATCCGTTGGTCGCCAGTTCGAATCTGGCACGGCCTACCAAAAAACAGAAGGGCTGAGTAAGTAACTCAGCCCTTCGTCGTTTCTGCCAGTCCTTTGTGTTTTTAGCTGGGATCGAACGTGAAAATTTCACCCCCCCTGTTGCGTGCCGAGTCCTACGTCGCTCCCGTCTGGCTACCGGGGGGCAATGCGCAAACCATTTATCCCTATCTGCTCAGACCCGGGTCGCCAATTGTCTATCGTCGCGAACGCTGGGAACTGGACGACGGTGATTTCATCGATCTGGACTGGCTGGAGGGTTCTGCAGATGCGCCGCTGGTGGTGCTGTTTCATGGGCTGGAGGGGAACTCGCGCAGCCACTATGTGCTGAGCCTGATGGGAGCAGTGCGAAAAAAAGGCTGGCGCGGAGTGGTGGTGCATTTTCGCGGCTGCTCCGGATCGCCTAACCGGCTGCCGCGTGCCTATCATGCCGGGGATTCTGCCGAAATAGACTGGATATTGCGCCGCATGGAAAAACAAAACAGGTCAGGGGATGTTGCCACCCCGCTATATGCAATCGGGGTATCGCTGGGCGGGAATGCCTTGCTGAAGTGGCTGGGTGAGCAAGGCGAGCAAGCTGGCCAGGTGCTGGATGGTGCTGCGACGGTTTCTGTGCCACTGGATTTGATGGCTTCAGGACGGGCGCTGGATTTGGGTTTCAACCAAATCTACACCCGCATATTTCTTGATAGTCTGAAGCACAAGGCGCTGGAGAAACTTGACCAGTATCCGGATTTGTTTGATCGCAGGAAAGTGACGTTGACAAAGACGCTGTATGATTTCGATAACCTCGTCACCGCACCGCTACATGGCTTCCGCAATACTGACGAATACTGGAGCCAATCCAGCAGCAAG
>CAYIOH010000699.1:0-2348 GCA_964364975.1 uncultured Bifidobacteriaceae bacterium | reverse complement strand
CGCATGAGAAAACCGTTTTACGTCGGCGACACCAACCACCTTTCCCACCGGCTGGTGCGCTTGGACCTGAGTCGGGCAACGGCAGTATTATTAATCTGGCTGGCAGCGGCGGCAATTGGCTCGCTGGCGCTGCTGTGAAAGTGCCACGAGCGAGGGATCAGGTGTCAGGCAAGAAGTCAAACAACGCCAACCTGACCCCTGGCACTTCTTCACCCCACCGGCTTGCTGCCCGCCGCAATCGCCTCGGCGAACATCGCCAGCACCTCTGCCCGGCCCAACGAACCGATCAGCCGGTTTTCCTTGAAGCTGTTGACGACCGGAATGTTTCGCAGTTCGCTTTCCAACGCGACCGGCAGCACTTCCAGCAACGGCAGATTCGGCGTCACGCACTTGGGCGGCGGACGCATCACGTCGTAGGCGATGACCGCGCTTAACTCGTCGCCGCTCGCGAGATGCTCCTTCAAATCATGCAGGGCCACCACGCCAATCAGCTTTTCCTGTGCGTCCACGACGGGAAGGAAATTGTTCGGGCTGGTCAGAAAGCGGTCGGCGATTTCCTTGAGCGGCGTGTTTTCGCGAACCGGCGGCACCGGTGACTGCATCAAGTCACCCACCGTGCGTTCGGTGGCGGCGCCCGGCTGCGTGCTTTCGCTCGCGACTTCCAATCCGCGTAGACGCAGGGGTTCAGTGTAAATGGATTCCGGATGCAATTGGCGCGACATCAAAATCGAAACCACGCAGCCCAGCATTAACGCGGGCATCAGCGAGTAATCCAGCGAAATTTCAAACACCAGAATCATCGCCAGCAATGGAGAACGCGTGGTGGCTGCCAGCACGCTGCCCATGCCGACCAGAGCGAACGCGCTCGTTGGCAATGGGAGCGCGCCGCCCAACCGGTGCAGCACGGTAGCGAACAGCGCGCCGAAGCCCGCGCCCAGAAACAAGGTGGGCGTGAACACTCCGCCCACCGCGCCCGAACCGACCGTCGCCGTGGTCGCCAGCAGCTTGGCCAGAAACAATCCGCCGAGAAACAACAACGGGAATTCTTCATGCAGGAACTCCTCGTGCAGAATACGGTTGGTGACCACATAGCCGTTGCCCCAGACCCCGGGAAATTCAATGGCGATCAATCCGACGATCAACCCGGCCAGCGCCAGCTTCAGGTAACTCGGCCAGCCCAGTTGACGGAATCGCTCTTCTACCCGCCGCAGCATCTTCAGGAAAATGGCGCCGAGAAAGCCCGCCATGGCCCCGAGCAAAATGAACCACGGCAGTTGCAGGACGCTGGTGAACTCAAACGGCGGCACGACATACCACGACTTGATCCCGAAAAAACTCCGCGACACCATCGTCGCCACCACCGAAGCGAACACCAGCGGCGCAAACAGCGTCATGGAAAAATTTCCAAGGACGATGAGCGCCGCGAACACCGCGCCCGCAATCGGGGCGTTGTAGGCCGCCGCGATGCCCGAAGCCGCGCCGCAACCGACCAGCAACCGCAACCGATACGGCGGCCATCTGCGGATTTGCCCCCATTTCGAAGCCAGCGTCGCCGTCAGGTGTATGATGCCGCCCTCGCGTCCCAGCGACGCGCCGGTGCCAATGCTCACCAGCGATGACGCGGCGCGCACCAGTCCGCTCCGTAAACGGAGTTTGCCGTCACCCGCCACCACCACTTCCAGCAGGTTGGTTGGACCTTTGGGGCCGACGAGCCGCAACCCCCAATGCAGCACCAAACCGGCGACCAAACCGCCGAGCGCCGGGATGACCACACGCTGCCACGGCTCGATCATCTCCGCGATTTCCACCGGGTCGCCGGGATGCCGCAGGAAGAGGAGTTTAACATGCTCGATGGCGTAGAAGAAAAAGACGTTCACCAACCCGCCAATCACGCCGACGCCACCGGCCAAAGCCAGGTGCAATGCCTCCTCCCGAATTTCGAACTTCTCGCGCACCTGGAGCGCGCGCCGCCAATGGCGACGGAAGAAAGCGCGCGCCCCCGCAACCAGCGGATGGTTTATCCAGGATTGCACGAGGCAATTTTATCTCCGCCGCAGGGTTTGACGAGTCCTTACTTTTCACCGGAGGGCCGGCTTCCAAACGTGCGGAAAGGGATCAATCCGCAGGATTGGCACCAGTTCCGGCGGACGATAGAAACCGCGCCCTGCCCCGCGCGTTGCGCAGCGAAAATCCCGGCGCGTCACCACCGAGGCGCGGCGCATCCTGCAGAAAGAACTGGACAAGTTGGGATGGACCGAAGCAAAGTTGAACCGTCGGGCGAAGGGTGATGCGCGCAAGATTCGGATTGCCCGACGCCTGCGGACGGAAACAGCGGTGACCTTGAAATG
>CAYIOH010000698.1:0-2353 GCA_964364975.1 uncultured Bifidobacteriaceae bacterium | reverse complement strand
GAGATGCGGTCAATCAGGCGATCTTGGATTTTTTTGAAAGGAACAAACCATGACCATGGAACAGCGCCCTCCCCTGCCGCCATTTACGCACGAAACCGCAATTCAAAAAGCCCGTATGGCCGAAGACGCCTGGAACACACGCGATCCCCAGCGTGTTTCCCTGGCCTACACAGTCGATAGCCAGTGGCGTAACCGTTCGGAGTTCATCGTCGGCAGAGAGGAAATCGTGGCGTTCCTGACTCGAAAATGGGCCAAAGAGCTTGATTACCGCCTGATCAAAGAAGTCTGGGCGGCAGAAAAATCGCGGATCGCTGTACGCTTTGCCTACGAATGGCATGATGACGCCGGGAATTGGTTCCGTTCGTACGGCAACGAAAATTGGGAGTTCGATGAATCCGGTCTCATGAAAAAACGCATTGCATCGATTAACGATTTACCCATAAAGGAAGCCGATCGAAAATATCACTGGCCATTGGGTCGTCGTCCCGACAACCACCCAGATCTTGGTGATCTAGCCCGGATATTGCATGAGTAGGCGAGTTTTAAATAAACAGTGCGATATTTTGTGATTGTTTGCGGGGCTGTGTATAAACCGACTTTTTCAGCGCGGGAAAAGCCGATTTTATGGTTTGGAAGGCAAACCTCCCCCTTCCCCCCGTTTTGTGTCAACACGCCGGGGACAGCGCTCAGCGGGATTTATCCAGTGGCGAGAGTTTCGGCAACCTGCCTGAAGAGGTTTTGATAAGGACAGGAACTGGAAAGATGTAGGATGACGCGCCGTGTATTCCGGACGACAGCGGCTCCGATCTTGAGGAGTTTGAGACGGATCGTGCCGCATTGTGCCCGCGCCAGCTCGGTGTTTTTCAGCGCCAGCCTGCGGAGGGCTTCCATGAGCGTGTAGGCCAGCGAGGCGAGCAGAAGACGGAACTGGTTGGGCCACCACTTGTGGCAACTGGTGCGGTCGGCAAAGAGATCAAGCTGTTGTTCCTTGATGCGGTTTTCCATTTCGCCGCGGGCGCAATACACCTCGTCGTAGAGTTTTTGCGGGTCATCCTTGAGGTTGGTGATGACAAAGCGCGGGTTGGGGCCTTGCGCCGTGTGCTCGGCCTTGACGATGACGCGCCGTTGACAGTCCCATGTCAACGCGCCATAAGTTATCTCGCCGAACAGCCGTTGTTTTTCGCTACTGTCTTTGTATTGTTGCTCAGCCTGCTGTTGCAAGCTTTTCCCCGCAGACTCCAAACGCGGATTGCGGGCGATGCCAGCGATATAGTTGACGTCCTTGCGCTCGCACCAGGACAACATGCGGTCACGGCAGAAACCGCTGTCGCCGCGAAAGACGATGCGGACATCCGGCCAAGCCTGGCGCAATCTCTTCACCAGCAAGGCCAGAATCGCCCAGGCGTGTTTGGCGCCGTCTATCTTGCTGGGACGGAGATAGCTGACCAGCAATTGATCGCCGCAAAACACGTACAAGGGCAGAAAACAATAGGCGTCGTAATACCCGTGGAAAAATCGGCCTTCCTGTTCACCGTGGACAGGGTCGTCGGTGGCGTCGAAATCCAGAACCAATTCCGCGGGTGGAGTTTTGAACGAGGCCACGAACTGGTCGAGCAAAACCCGATGGATATTCCAGACGCTTTCCCGGTCGGCGCGGTTTTCCCAGCGGCACAAGGTCGCGGAACCCGCGAGCGTTGTATCGCGTTCAACGGCAGTTTGCAAGGCCGGATCAATGCGCAGGCGGTCATGGTCGTTGAGATCCTCGTAACCCAGCGCCAGAGCATAGACTCTCTGCCGCAACAGAGAAAGCAACGAGTGCTCACAACTGCTCCGGCGACGCGGATCGGCCAACTGGTCCGCGACTTGGCGAAGCAGACCCAGACGACGGTCTGCCTGCCTCAATAACAAACTGCCGCCATCGCTGGTGATGTCACCACCGGAAAAGGCGCTTTCGACTTTACGGTTTTTACAGGCTGGAAATTTAATCTTTTCGGGAGTACAATTTGTCATGGCGGATTCCTTTCTTTGAGTTGGCGCTCAGCCTGATTTTACAGGCTTGAAAGGAATTCGCCACCTTTTTCTCATGCAATATCCGGGCTAGGTCTATGACTCGATAGATTCAAAACCCATTATTCCTTCGTTTGTATGATATGTGGCAGGAATTTCCCGTTCATCGTCACCACCATCCGATCCTCCCCTTTCGCGCCTACGATCTTGTCGATGGTGATATAAAAATCGATGGCGGACATGATGCCGTCCCCGAATTTCTCGTTCATGATGGCTTTGATGGGTTCCCCGTAATGCATGCAGACCTCCGTCATCCGGTAAACATTCGGGTCCTGGATGAGTTTCG
>CAYIOH010000697.1:0-2358 GCA_964364975.1 uncultured Bifidobacteriaceae bacterium | reverse complement strand
CAGACAAGCCCTCGTTGCTCTCGCACTCGGACGTGGAAACGATTTTCCACGAGTTTGGCCACGCGATGCACGTCATCCTCACGCGGGCGGAACGCGGGCGTTTTGCCGGCACGGCCGTGCCCGGCGATTTCGTCGAGGCGCCGTCACAAATGCTCGAAGCGTGGGTGTGGGACAAAAAGGTTCTGGACAGCTTTGCGGCGGATTATCGCGACCCGTCAAAAAAGATCCCCGCCGAAATTCTGGCAAAGTTGAAGGAATCCAAGCTCGCGGTCGAAGGCACGCGCTATCGTCGGCAGCTTGGATTTGGAATGATGGACCTGACGTTGCACACACAAATCCACGAGAACAACGCGAAGGAAACTCTACCGCTGGCGAACAAAGTTCTGGGCGATGTTTTTTATCCAATGCCCGATGGCACAGCGTTCCCGGCCTACTTCGGCCACATCGTTGGCTACGACGCGGGCTACTACGGGTACGCGTGGGCCGATGCAATTGCGGCGGACATGGCAACGGTGTTCCAGAATTCACCCAATGGGTTTTTCGATGAGAAGGTGGGGCGGCGTCTGCGCGACGAGATTTACGCCGTGGGCAATTCGCGCGACGCAAATGTGTCCATCGAAAAATTCCTCGGCCGTCCGCGGTCCATCGAGCCGTTCCTGAAGAAGATTGGGGTGGATTGAGCCCGGCGCGCAGCCATTCGGCTATTGGGGACTCACGCCGTCCCCAAACCCCGGCGCTGGGCCTCACGCCGTCCCAGACCCGCGCCAATGGGCAGCCTCTCTGGACTAAAATACGTCACGATTCGCCCTTGCCATGCTTTCCCACAGGACTATCGTTCAAGCAAACATCGCACAAGTAACATGAGAAACTCCGGTCCAGGAATATGGCTTGGCAATCTCGGATGTCTCGTAGTGATCTGCCTATGTTTTGCTCTCGTCGCTTTTGTTATTGATAAATGGCGCGTTTCTTCAATTCATGGAACAGATGAAACACTCGTTAACCGCGTAACCTCAGGGCTGGAGAAAGGCAATTTTCTTGGCGATCCCGACGCCGTCAAATCGCTTTCCACATTGTTTTACAGAGGCCATAAAACGGCGAAGACCCCACAGACGACGGACTGTCTTGTTACGACAGGAGCACTTCTACTAACAGACGCTGCATCGTGGACTGACTCCAAGCAAGGTCGACCCGTCTATAACCTGATTAAAGATTATGACCACAAATTGGTCATCGACAGTCTCGCCAGAAAGGTTACCGAAGATAATACTAATCGTCTGCGTGTGCTTTTTTTATGCGTTAAACTGGGAATTCCTGGCAGCGAGGAACGCCTTAACGAAGTCCTCAACCAACATGGAGACATAAGAATGGCAGAGGATTTCCTTAATTCTGGATCGCCCACCCTTTATCGTGGAGGAGCACAATGGGCAACGAGCCATGGATATTCCGTTCAAACTGGAAAAGGCAGCCACCGGGCATCCTGGGGTAAGTTTTAAGGATTGAAAAGCTGCAACCCCGCCAGCCGTCGACCTTTACGGAGGACGATGTGGGGGGTGCCAGTGCCTCAAGGCGACTCAACCGCGTACTTCCCTCACAACCCCCTCAACTTCCGTTGCACCAGCGTCCGCGACTTCGTCGTCACCAGATACCGCAGCTCATCCAGCCTGATGCTCGCTCGTAGAAAAGAATACGGCGCGGGCATCGCACCCGCGCCTTATAACTGCCACGACGACCCTGAAAGGCCTCGCAGACCGGGAAGGCCCGCTGAAAGCTTGCGGCCACCGTAGCCTGATGAAGTTTACCACACCCGCTTTCGCTTGCCATCTTTTTCTGCCAGATCCGCGCCGCCACGCGCCCACTCCAACGTTCCTGTGATCCAAATGTTCCGAGCGATCTTCAAACAGGTTCGCTCAAAACGGGGTTCGTGAGCATGCCGATCTTTTCGATCTCGATGCTGACGCTGTCGCCGGGACGCAACCATCGCCGGGGAGTCCGCGCCATGCCGACGCCGTGGGGCGTGCCGGTCAGAATCACCGTGCCGGGCAGCAGCGTGGTGCTGCCACTCAGAAATTCGATCAGCGTGGGCACGTCGAAAATCATGTCGTTGGTGTTCCAATCCTGAAGGACCTCCCCGCTGACGACAGTCCGGATTTTCAGCGCGTTGGGGTTGGGAAGCTCATCAGTGGTCACCAGACACGGACCGAGCGGGCAGAAGGTGTCGAATGATTTGCCACGGCACCATTGGCTGCCACCCCAGTCCTTTTGCCAGTCGCGAGCACTCACGTCGTTGGCGCACGTGTAGCCGAGGATGTATTCGAGCGCCTTCGCCCGCGCGACGTTTTTGCAGCGTTTGCCGATGAC
>CAYIOH010000696.1:1304-2361 GCA_964364975.1 uncultured Bifidobacteriaceae bacterium | reverse complement strand
AACTGTCCCCTCTCCCAGCGGGAGAGAGTCAGGGTGGGGGAGAACCTCGCGAACTGCCCAGTGCCACCGAACCTCTTTTCTCCAGCCTCGACGCTTTTCGCCCCTTGGGCGAACGCGCTCCGGACCCCCAAATCGCCGAGGTGCAACGGCGCGAGTTTTTCGCCCAACTTCATCGCTGGTTGCGCCAGGGCTACGCCGTCCACGTCTTCTGCAACAACGAAGGCGAGCGGCAGCGGTTTGAAGAAGTCTGGAGCGAACTCAGCCTCCCCAATGTAGGGCAGGCTTCTAGCCTGCCCAGCGAGCGCAGTGATTCAACCGCCAAAATGGGCAGGCTGGAAGCCTGCCCTCCTTTACACATCGGCACGCTGGCACGCGGATTTCTTTGTGATGAGGCAAAGCTGGTCGTCGTCACCGACGCCGAGATTTTTGGACGCTATCGGATTCAACGACCGCGCCGGCTCAAATCGCCACACGCGCTGGCGACCCGTTCGGCGCTGGACATTGACTTTACCAATTTGGAAGAAGGCGACCTCGTCGTGCATTTGCAGCACGGCATCGGGCGTTATCTCGGTTTGAAAAATCTGCCGACGAGAACCAATCCCGGTAGGGCCGACCTGCTGGTCGGCCAGGACGCGCAGCAGCGCGTCCCTACCGAAGCTGGTGGCACGGAATGTTTGGTGATCGAATACGCGCCGGCCAACCCGGGCGACCAACCGCCTAAGCTTTACGTGCCGGTGACGGAGTCGCACCTCGTCAGCAAATACGTTGGCGCGGGCAAGGCCCATCCGCCGCTCAATACGCTCGGCGGCACACGCTGGCACAAAGCGAAGGAGCACGCCGAGCGCGCGGTGCGCGATGTCGCCGCCGAGCTGCTGCAAATCCAGGCCGCGCGCGAATCGCAGCCCGGCTATGCCTGCGCGCCGGATGTTCCCTGGCAGCGTGAGTTCGAGAGTTCGTTCATCTACGAAGAAACACCCGACCAGATGCGCGCCATCGTCGAAACCAAATCCGACATGGAACGCCCCAAGCCGATGGACCGGTTGATCTGCGGTGACGT
>CAYIOH010000696.1:0-1294 GCA_964364975.1 uncultured Bifidobacteriaceae bacterium | reverse complement strand
CAAGCAGGTCGCGGTGCTCGTCCCGACCACCGTGCTGGCGCAGCAGCATTTCAACGTTTTCCGCGAGCGCATGGCGGACTATCCGGTGCGCATCGAGTTGCTCTCGCGTTATCGCACACGGCGACAGCAAGAGCGCGTCGTGAAAGATCTGGCCAATGGCGCGGTGGACATCGTCATCGGCACGCATCGGTTGATTCAGAGTGACATCGGATTCAAAGACCTCGGTCTGGTGGTGATTGACGAGGAGCAGCGCTTTGGCGTGTTGCACAAGGAAAAGTTCAAGCGGCTGCGGACGCTCGTGGACGTGCTCACGCTCAGCGCCACGCCGATTCCGCGCACGCTTTACCTCGCGCTGACCGGCGCGCGTGACATGAGCACGATTCAAACGCCGCCGCATGACCGGCTGCCGGTCGAAACCATCGTCACGCAATACGATGAGCGGCTCATTCGCGACACAATCCAACGCGAGCTGAATCGGGGCGGGCAGGTTTTTTTCCTGCACAACCGCGTGCTGACGATTGACATGATGGCCGACCGGCTGAAAAAACTCTTACCCCACGCGCGGATCGTCGTCGGCCACGGCCAGATGCACGCCGACGATCTCGAAGAGGTGATGACACGGTTTGTGAACGGCGAGGCGGACGTGCTGCTCTCCACAACGATCATCGAGAGCGGTCTCGATATTCCGAACGCGAACACGATCATCATTGATCGCGCCGACCGATTCGGTCTGAGCGATCTCTACCAACTGCGCGGACGGGTTGGGCGCTACAAGCACCAGGCCTATGCCTACTTGTTGCTCCCGCGCCATGCGCGCCTGCTCACGGACGTTCGCAAACGTATCAGTGCCATGAAGCAGTATTCGACTTTGGGCAGCGGCTTCAAAATCGCCATGCGTGACTTGGAGATTCGCGGTGCGGGCAACCTGCTCGGCGCGGAGCAAAGCGGCCACATCACGGCGGTGGGGTTCGAGCTTTACTGCCAGTTGCTCAAGCAAAGCGTCGGTTCGCTCAAGGGCGAGAAGGTGAAGCCGCGGGTGGAAGTCGCGGTCCGCCTCGACTTTCTGGAGATGAGTGCGGCTGCGGGCGAAAGCGAGGACGTGTTGCGTGTTCCGTATTCCGTCAAGCAGCAGGGGGAGCGCGCAGCGATACTTGACGCAACACGCAACACGCAACACGCCGCCTTGCCTCACACCTACGTCCCCGAACCGCAGCATCGTATTGAGATTTACCGCAAGCTGGCCCAGGCAGCCGACAAAGTCGCGCTCGAGACTTTGCAGAAAGAATTGCGCGAC
>CAYIOH010000695.1:0-2381 GCA_964364975.1 uncultured Bifidobacteriaceae bacterium | reverse complement strand
CGCGCCGCGCCGAGCCCGAACCGCTGCCGGACCACCGTTGCGCGAACGCGGCTTTGTCTTGAGCGGACATCAAGGCCCCAGTTTCACCTGTCTGCGCCAAACCTTCCGCCAGTTCACCCTGGATGCGACGCTGCGTTTGCGCGGCACCGCGTCGCTGATCTGGGATTATCGCGGCGTGCTCGGTCCCAATTTACCACAATCTGATGCGACGCTGCATCCCCTCGCCAAGACCCGCTTCCAAGCCGTGCAACTTTCGCCGGCGGGCTGGCAGGTCGTCCGCGTGGATGAACAGGGTCGCTCCACGACGCTGGCCTCTGGCGCGGCCACCAACCAGACGACGTGGCAACTCAACCTACAACGCAAACGGGACTCCAGCATGGCGCTCCGCAGCGATGGAAAAGAACTCTGGACTAGCCCGCCGGATGCGGGCGGTGCCAAGGACGATCCGGGCGCGATCGGATTGTGGGTCGAACCGCACACACATTTGTCGGTCGAACAATTTCAAATCGAAGGCAAACCGCTGCCCGCCAAGTTGAGCTATCTCGGTCTGGAAGCCTTGCTCGGCGCCGGTGAAAATCTGGCTAATTGGCAGGAGCGGGACGGCCCGGAGTTTCATTACGGCATCGGCCTGGTCGCGAAGCACCCCCAAGCCCGGGTGAAATGGAATGTCACCGGCAGTCGCCTGACCTTGTGGAGTCCGCGCGGCCCGGACTTCGGCGAAGCCGAACTTCGAGTGGATGGTCAGCGGGCAACCGTAGTGAATCTTTACGCCGAGCAACTCACGCCCTCCCAGCCGGTCTGGACCAGCAAGAAATTGCGCGGCCTGTTCCACGGCGTTGTGTGGCAAGCCCTGACCGGCCTGCTGCCCGTGGATTGCCTCCAAGTTGAGAATTGAAAGCGGCAACGAACGGCATCCATGAACGAAAACCGAGAGAGCCTCACGGCAGAACAACCCAAAAACAAAAAACGCGGCTGGCTGTTCCGCGTTATCCGGGCCGTGCTTGTCCTGCTCCTCGTTTTGGTGGCGCTGGTATATTTCGTTTACGTGCTGCCCTTCTGGGGCATTCCGTTCAATCAATCGCGGCATGGTCGCGTGCCGCTCACCCCGCCGTGGGCACTCGAATGTTGGCTCTGGGAAGACGACGTCAGCAACGCCGCCTTTGTGAAAGAGTTGCTGGAAGGCTACGCGAAGCACGATTTCCCGGTGCGCACCATCCTCATTGATAGCCCGTGGAGCTGGCGCTACAACGACTTCAAGGTGGACGAAGACCGTTACCCCGAGCCGGAGAAATTTTTCCACGGCCTGCAAGATCAGGGTTACCGCGTGGTCCTCTGGATGACTTGCATGGTGGACAGCTACAGCAAGGACACCAAGGCCGCCGAGTCCCAGGATTTTTATGACGAGGCGCGGACCAACGGTTATCTGGCGGGTGGTGGCTCCCAAATCAAATGGTGGAAGGGCAGAGGCGGGTTCATTGACTACTCGAACCCTGAAGCCATGAAGTGGTGGCACGGCTTGCAGCAGCAGGTGCTCGATTGGGGCGTGGACGGCTGGAAGCTCGACGGCTGTGACACGTTTTTTTCCGGCCGTCTGGGGAAACTTCCCGTTCCCTTCAATCGCACCCATTCCGGGTGGATGACGACGCGCCAATACATGGACCACTTCGCTCGCGAGGAATATCAACACGGCCTCACGCAAAATCCCGAATTCGTCACCCTGATCCGCGCGCTTGATCAGCCGTGGAGCCATCCCGAAGGCTTTGCACCGCTCGACGCCGCTCCTGTCACGTGGGTGGGCGACAACCGGCATACTTGGAATTACAAGGATCGGGGTATTGAAGGAGCCATCAGCGACATCCTCGGCAGCGCGCGGCTCGGCTATTGCGTCATCGGCAGCGACGTCGCCGGTTACCATGGCCGCAGCAACCCCGACGACGTCGGCCCGGTCACGGCGGCGCTCTTGTCCAGTTGGAAACCAAAGGCAGCCGCCCCAACCTCCGCCAGCACGGAGTTCGGCACGGCGGCGGACAAGGACGAAATCGCGCCGAACATCTACATCCGCTGGTCGGAATTCTCAACGTTCTGCGGCCTCTTCCTCAACGGCGGTCACGGTGAGCGCCGCATGTGGAAGCGCACGCAGCCGGAGCTTGAAATCGTCCGCAAGTTCTCCTGGTTGCACACGGAACTCGTGCCCTACATGTATTCGCACGTCGTCACGTGCCACAACGGCGGCCCGCCGCTCATGCGACCGCTGGCAGAAGGAAAATTCCAATACCTGTTCGGCGACGATTTCCTGGTCGCGCCCATTCACGAGGACAAACTCGCGCGTACCGTGTCGCTGCCGCCGGGCGGATGGCGTTACCTGTTCGACGATCACGAGG
>CAYIOH010000694.1:0-2382 GCA_964364975.1 uncultured Bifidobacteriaceae bacterium | reverse complement strand
CACGGAAGCAATCCTCGACGCGATGGCGCTTTGGGCGGCGGGCTTTCGCAACGTCATCAGTCTTTACGGCACGGATGGCTGGACGGCGGATCACGAAAAACTTTTGCGGGACAACGGAACAACGGAGATTTATCTGGCGCTCGACAACAACGACGCCGGCAGAAAAGCCATCCCGCGACTGCGGGAGCGAGTGGAAAAACTTGTGAAGGCCGTTCACGTCATCGAGTGGCCGGAAGGCGTCGAGGATGCTTGCGATTTTTTCCTCAGCCGTTCCGCCTCTGATTTTGAAACACTGTTGAAGCAGGCCAACCCGCAGACGGAGCAAACTTGTGCCGCCACCGGCGGCAAGAGCGAAGTCACGTCCCGCCCTGGCGGGATTGGCGCGGAAGAAATCACGATGACGCCTGACGGTTTTGCGGTGGCTTACGGGGCGCGGCGTTACGATCTGCGCGCCATTGAGAAACCTTCCGCCGCTCGTCTGAAAGCCACGGTCAAGGCCACGTCGAGCGCGGACACCGCTCGCTTTCACATTGACACCGTTGATTTTTATCTCAGCCGTTCGCGGCGAAACTTTCTGGTCGAGGCGGCGCGGCTTTTTCGAGAGACGCCGGAAGTGATCGAAACAGACGTGAACCGGTTGACGCTCCAGGTCGAGAGCTACGCGGCGAAACGGCTGGAAGAAAAGACGCCGCGCGTCACGCTCGTTTCCGAGAGTGAAAAAGCAGAAGGCATGAAACTCGGGCGGGCGGAAGACCTGGTCGAGCAAATCCTCCGCGACATCGAGCGCCTGGGGCTGGTGGGCGAGCGCAACAACGCGCTGACGCAATACCTGGGGATGACCAGCCGCAAGATGAGCGATCCGCTGGCGATCCTGACGCTTTCCTCCAGCGGAGCGGGCAAGAGTCACCTGCAAGATTTGGTTTTGTCGCTCTGCCCGCCGGAAGACTTGATCAAGGTGACTTCCCTCTCCGACCGGGCCTTGTTCTACAAGGGCGAGCATTCGCTGGTTCACAAAGTTCTGGCGATTGAAGAAGAGGCCGGGGCCTTTGGCGCGGCCTACGCGCTGCGGAGTCTGATCACGCAGAAACTTTTGACCTCCGAAACCACGATCAAGAATCCGTTGACCGGCAAAATGGAAACGCAGACCAGTCGGGTGTTGGGTCCGGCGCACGTGACCTTGACGACGACCAACCCGAATCCCGATGACGAAACCCGCACGCGGTTTTTTCTGATGAGCGTGGACGAGAGCGCGGCGCAGACGCTGGCGATCCTGGCGGCGCAACGGCAGAGCCACACGCTGGAAGGGCTGCGGCGGGAGCATCGGCGCGGGGCGATCCTGGCGCGGCATCACGCCTTGCAGCGGCTCTTGCGGCCGTTGCGGGTGGTCAATCCGTTTGAACCGCTCTTGAACTACGGGGATGAGCGGATGCTGTTTCGGCGCGACAATCCGAAATATCAGCGGCTCATCCTGGCGGTGACGTTTTTGCGGCAGATGCAACGACCGATCAAACGAGACGCGGAAACCGGCGTCGAGTATATCGAGACGACGCTGGCGGACATTGCCACGGCCAACGAACTGGCGCGGGCGCTTTTCGGCGGCAGCGTGGACGATCTTCCACCGCCCAGCCGTGATTTGCTGGAACGGATCAGCGACCATGTCCAGCGTCGCGCGGCGGAATTGAAGATCGAAGCGCCACGGGTGGAGTTCCACCGCCGCGAGTTGCGCGAAGCGCTCAAGCTCGGCGAGGCGCAACTGCGCCGCTACCTGCAGCCGCTGGTCGAACTCGGCTACCTGGCACCGGTGGCCGGGCGGTTCGGCCAACCCTTCTGTTATCGGTTGCTCTACGACCGGGAACGAGAGGGCGGGCGATTTGTTCCGGGACTCAAGGATGTGGAGCAAATCCGCTTGGAAGCGGTGAAAATCGGCCTTTTGCCGCCTGATTCGTCCGCCAAAACCGAGGAAAACCCCCAAACCTCGTCACTCAAAATGGCACCTCGTCACGAAAAAACGAACCTCGTCACCACCTCGTCAGTGGATTTTGACGAGGTTCCGGAGGGCATTTTTCATAGGGGAAACGGGAGTTCGCCGGCCAACCTCGTCACGTTTTCCGGAAACCATATACCGGGGAAAAAGGTCAATGGGGCGCCGTCGTATGCGTAGAGGTTGCGCGATGAAGTTCTGTGACTCTCTGGAAGTTCATCGCCAGGCGTTCCTGGAATCGCTCCGGGCGCGAGGCCGCTCACCGGCCACGCTGCAAGCCTACGGTCTGGCGGTGGGGATGTTCCTGGCCTTCCTCGAAAAACGCCGGTTGCGGCGTCTTTCATCGGCGACCGCCCCCGAAAGCATTCGGGGCTACCAGGACGCGCTTGCGTCCTACCGCC
>CAYIOH010000693.1:0-2399 GCA_964364975.1 uncultured Bifidobacteriaceae bacterium | reverse complement strand
CTTCGGAGTGGTCCTGGAGCGCGTTCATTTCGGCAGCATGCCTTTCTCGGAGTTGACGACGGCGCTCGCCGCGCATGACTGTTGCGGCCACGTAGCAGGTGTCGTGGTGCAGCCACCCGCCGAGGCTGATCTCCCCGGAGAGGCTGCCGGCCTTGCGGGACAGGCGCAGGAAGACTGTTTGGGCCACGTCTTCCGCACGATGCGCGTCACCGTCAACCCGCCGCAACGCGGTCGAATACACAAGGTCAACGTAGCGCGCGACCAGTTCCCGAAAGGCTGGTTCCGAGCCAGTCTTGACGTATTCCGCGAGTAATGTCCGAGCGTCTGTCATCGTATTCAGTGGAATAACGCCGCCACCACCCCAAACCGAACAGGAATCTGCCCGGAATCTCCAGCCGAAGAAAGCGCAATCCGGGAATCCAGCCCTGCCAAGGTGAAGGGAGCGTGAGGGGGGCGGCCAATAGTGTTGCGCTTTTTGACCCTCTCGGCGAAGCCAGCCTGATTTCTGAGCACCGCCTACCAAAGCGTCGTTTGCGCCGGCATCGTGCCTGATCCGTTTCAGACGCTTGAACCCGCCCGTCAGTTTACGATTTGCGATTTCCGATTTCCGATTTGAAAAAGCTGGATTGACATATCCTTAAAAGGACAGTATAAGGTGACTATGAAATTGATCGCCATTCAGGATTTGAAGCAGCCGCGCCAGTTGAAGGAGCGGTTGCGGGCCGAGAAGGAACTGCTGCTGACCAGCGATGGCCGGCCCGTGGCCGTGCTGGTGAACGTGGACGCCTCGGAAGACCCGGAGACGATGATCCAGTCCATCCGTGATTCGCGCAGCCGGCTGGCCTTGAGCCGGGTGCGGGAGGCGGCGGCACGCAGCGGGTCGGCCCGGCTGTCCTTGGCGGAAATCAATCGTGAGATCGCCGCCACCCGCAAGGCACGGCGAGCTTCCCGGAAATGAACCGCGCGGTGTTTGACACGAACGTGGTGGTGTCCGGATTCCTGTCGCCCGCCGGGCCGCCGGGCCGCATCGTGGAATGGTTGCGCAATGGTGAGGTGCAAGCGGTGGTGGATGACCGGATCATGGCTGAATATGCCGAGGTGTTGGCGCGACCGGTCCTTCGGCTGCCGGTCGCCGAGGTGGAACTGGTGCTTGCCTCCATCCGCACCCAGGCGTTTTCGGTGGAAGCAGCGGCAATTCACCTGACGCACGAATTGCCGGACCCGGACGATGCGCCGTTTCTGGAGTGCGCGCAAACGGCAGGCGTGCCTTTGGTCACGGGCAATCTCCGCCATTTTCCAAAGTCGGCGACCAAAGGCGTGAGCGTGCTCACGCCCGCACAATTCGTCGCGTCTCTACGCGGCCAACCTGATTTATGAGCATCGCATACCAAATCGTCGTTTGCGCCGGGATCGTGCCGGATCCGTTGCAGACGCTGGAACCCGCCTGCTGATTTACGATTTACGATTTGCGATTGCCGATTTGAACAAGGCGGAAAAACGAAATGATGCTGCCTGCCGTCCTCAATCCGTGGGCCGCGCGGTTGGGATAACCGGGATTGCATTTCGGTGGGTCTCCGTTTACGCTGCGCCCGAACATTTAGAATGTGGCACCATGAGCTTTAGTTGCCCCAAACCCAACGCCTGAGGCGGCACAATTCGGCTTCAGCGCTTGTTCCCTTGTTCTCACTATGCCAATTCCCCCACCCATTAACACCGGGCTTAAAGACTTGCCGGCGTATCAACCGGGCCGGCCCATCGAGGAAGTCGCGCGCGAACTCGCCTTGCCCGCCGAGGACATCATCAAACTCGCGTCGAACGAAAACCCGCTCGGACCTTCGCCCGCTGCGCTGAAGGCGATGCAAAAAGTCCTGGGCAACCTCAACCTTTACCCGGATGGCAACGCGTTTTACCTGAAGCAACGCCTGGCCGAAAAGCTCGGCTTGCAGCCGGCGAATCTCGTGCTGGGCAACGGTTCGAATGAAATCATTGAGTTCGTGGGCCACGCCTACATGGCG
Source organism: uncultured Bifidobacteriaceae bacterium (assembly GCA_964364975.1). Taxonomy (GTDB): domain Bacteria; phylum Verrucomicrobiota; class Verrucomicrobiia; order Limisphaerales; family JADLHS01; genus JALOTT01. The sequence continues at coordinate 384 of CAYIOH010000693.1, read as the reverse complement.
CCGGGGGTGGACGTGGTGGTGTCGCAATACTGCTTCGCGGTGTATCCGCTGGTCGCGAAATTGTTCGGCGCAAACCTGATCACCGTGCCGGCGAAGAATTACGGGCACGATTTGCCGGCAATGCTCAAAGCGATCACGCCGCAAACGCGTGTGGTGTTTGTGGCCAATCCCAACAATCCCACCGGGACGGTCGTTCTGCGCAAGGAACTGGCACGTTTCGTCGAGCAGGTGCCAGAATACGTGCTGCTCGTGCTGGACGAGGCTTACATCGAGTTCCTCGACGATCCCGCGGATTTTGTGGAGCTGATTCGGCGGGGAGCAAACCCAAATCTGCTGCTGATGCGAACGTTCTCAAAAATCTTCGGCCTGGCCGGATTGCGCCTC
>CAYIOH010000692.1:0-2404 GCA_964364975.1 uncultured Bifidobacteriaceae bacterium | reverse complement strand
GGACCGCCTCTGCCGCGTCCTGGTCGTTGTGGGTGCTTTTCGTCCTTACGGGCGACTTGTGCGCCGCCCCTGCTTTGCCACGCGCCGCCGTGTTTACAGATCGGCTGCCGGGATTGGACGGCAACTTCGCGAGGGAGATCGCCACGCAGGTTTCGGCCAGCGGCTACGCGGTCGAGTTCATCGGCGTGACTACGCTGACGAATGCAGACGCGTTGTCGGCTGAGCAATTTGATTTGCTGGTGCTGCCGGAGGCACGGGCGTTGCCTGCGGCGTCCACGGCGGCGATCGAGAGCTACCTGAAGCAAGGCGGCGACCTGCTGGCGTTGGATTTGCCTGCGTGGGAATCCGCATTGTTCGAACTGAACGGGCAGTGGTTTTCGCGGGCGAGCTTTGACGAGGCCATCGCTGCTTGTCGCCCGGAGAGCCTGCTCTTCAACTTTGCGACCGCAGACTTACACCGATGGTCGCGCACGAGTGACAACCCCGCCATAAAGACGCGGCATGAGATCGTCCCCTCCGGTGGCGGCAGGGCGTTGCACGTTGCCATCGAGAAACTGACCGGCTGGGACACGTTTTTGAGTCCACCGCTGACAAATCCGTTTCCGGCCGGGCACATGCTGACGTGTTTTCGGGCCCGGGGCACAACGCACACCAAACAGCTCGCGCTCGAGTGGACCGAACGCGACGGCTCGCGCTGGATCGCGACGGTGGACTTATCGCCTGACTGGAAGAACTACGCGTTGCCGTCGGAGGCGTTCAAGGCGTGGGAGCCGCCACCGACCCGGAGGGACAAGGACGATGGTTTCCGTCCGCAGAACGCCGCCCGTTTCGTGGTGGGTCTGGCCCATTCGCACACGGCAGTCGAAGGAACCCAGCAGGAGTATTGGTTCGCTGACTTGGGTACCGCAGCCAGTCCCTTTGGCAACGCCCGTCTGCCGAGTAAATTCAAGCCGCCTCATCTTGAATCGGTTTCACCGGGTTACCAGTTCTTTCCGATCACGACTGCCGACACGGTTGGGGCGACGTACGATTTGGTCGCGCTCCTGCGGGCGCAGAACGTTCGGCAAAGCGTGCTCATTTCGTCCAGCCGCGATTTCACGAATGCGGCTACGCCGAGTTTGCTGGGTATCCATCCGCGGCCACGCGGCGTGGGCTTCAATCAAGAGCGTGCTTATCGCTGGGTACCGCTCTTAGCGGCCCGGGACACGCGGGACGGTCATTATCGAGGGGCAGTGGCTGCGTTGCTGGTGCATGCGAAGCCGCCCTTCGGCGGTGGCGTGTGGGCCGTGTTCACGCCGTCAGACGTTGCGTTCTACCGGCAGGTGGCTGTGAAAGAATGCTTGCGGCACACTCTAGGCCGCATGCGACGCGGCTTGTTTCTCACGGAAGGCGGCGCGGAATTCTTTACAGCATTCGAGGACCAAAGAGTTCTTCTGGGCGCGCGCGCCGCCAACTTCGGAGGGACGGCGCAAACCAACCTCGCCTTGGGCATCGCGGCAAAGCCCAAGGGGGACGGCCAGAGCGCATTCACTAAGGCAAGCCCGCTGTCACTTGCGCCGGGTGGGCAGAGCGCGGTCGAAGAAACGTGGAAACCAATCACCTGGCCGTACGCTGGGTTTGAAGTCAACACCGTGTTGGCGCAGGATGGCGAGGTTGTGGATCGCCTTGTACATGACTTGCACGTGTGGCGACCGAAGGCGAAACCGGGATTCATCGCGGCACGTGATGACGGCTTCTGGCTGCGCGGCAAGCCGTGGAAGGTGAACGGCGTGAATTACATGCCGTCCAGCGGCATCGGGTTGGCGGACTGGCGTCACTTCGAGCACTGGGTCGGGCGCGGCGCATACGACCCGGAAGTCATCGAGCGCGACCTGCGGCGCATCCGGGCGATGAACCTGAACGCGGTGAGCGTGTTCATCTACCGCGAGTCGCTTGGCGCACAGCACATGCTGGATTTTCTCAGGCGCTGCGAAGCACACAGCTTGAAGGTGAATCTCTCACTTCGCCCCGGCACGCCGCTGGATTTTCGGTGGGACGAAATGAAGGAAATAATTCAAACCTTGCGGCTGGCGCAGAACGACACCGTGTTTGCCTATGACCTGGCATGGGAACCGCGCCATGAACCCCAAGCGCTGCAAGCAGATTACGCCAAGCTCTGGCCAGCCTGGGTGGAGAAGCGTTACGGCAACCGGGAGGCAGCGTGCAAGGCTTGGGGCCCCGGTGAAGGAGATTTCAGATTTGAAATTTCAGATTTGAAATCCGTACCGGCGCCGCCGATGAAGTGGTTCACGCAGGACGGCCCGTGGCGGAGGCTCGTTGCGGACTACCGGCTCTTCCTCGACGAATTGCTCCGCGAGAAATATTCCGAGGCGCGGCGATTGGTGAAGTCCATTGATCTCAACCA
>CAYIOH010000691.1:0-2409 GCA_964364975.1 uncultured Bifidobacteriaceae bacterium | reverse complement strand
ACCGTGCCCCCCATGTTGCTGACCCCCAGCTCGTTCACGGCGGGGTCCGGGTGGGCCGGACCTCGCTTTTTCCCTTTAATGGAAGAACACATTGAGGTGGAAGGTCGCATCCTGACCGTGCTTGCTGGCACGATGTTTCGGGTCGAACTCAGCAACAAGCACCTGGTCCTCGCTACCGTCTCCGGCAAAATGCGTAAACGCTTTGTCCGCCTCGTCGTCGGTGACCGCGTGAAAATGGAGATGTCCCCCTACGACCTGAACAAGGCGCGAATCGTTTGGCGACTGGGCTAGATTTGGCGGCAACCGCTTGCTCCATCAAGTGGTAGAAAAACTTGCCGCGCGAGGCAGAAGTGTGGAGGTGACTGAGGTCAGTGGAGTCAATTGAACACCCAGTAACGAATCCCTGAAGTCATTTCTTTGATATGCTCTGATTTGTGGTGCGGAAACTATTTTCTTTTCGCGGGTGCGTGCGCCGTGTCTAATCAGGCTGGTTATGGTTGTATTTCTGAACGGTCAGTTCGTGCCGGAGGCGAAGGCGGTCGTGCCGGTGAACGACCGTGGCTTCATGTATGGTGACGGACTTTTCGAAACGATGCGTGTCTTCAACGGCAAGGCGTTTCGCATGGCGCAGCATCTCGAACGCATGGTGCGCGGCGCGAATTATCTGAGGATCCAACTGCCCTTCACGCCGAAGGAATTGCAGCAGTTCGCCGGGCAACTCATCGAGAAAAATAAAATGCCCGATGCCGTCCTGCGCGTGACCCTGACACGCGGACCGGGCGCACGCGGTTACGCGCCGAAAAACACCGGCACTCCGACCGTCGTGATGACGATGCACGAAATCGCGCCGGTTGACCCCGCCAATCTGCCGCGCTGGAATCTGGTGACATCATCGTTCCAAATTCCGGCCAGCGATCCGCTGGCGTCGTTCAAGACCACCAACAAGCTGCTGCAAATCGCCGCTAGCGCCGAGGCCGAGGCCAAAGACGCGGACGACGCGCTCTTCATCAACACCAATGGCGAAGTCACCGAAACCGCGAGTGCGAACCTGTTCTGGATTTACCACGACAAAATCTGCACCACGCCCACGGGCCGCGGTGCGTTGCCCGGCATCACGCGCGCGGTGGTTCTGGAAATCTGCCAGGTGCTCGGTTTGCAGACCAACAAACGCGTTATCAAACGCGAAGCATTGAAAAACGCGGAGGCCATCTTCCTTTCGCAAAGTGCGCTCGGCCTGGTTTCTATCGTCAATCTCGACGGCGAGCCGGTCCTGGAATCGCCATTGGTGGAGAAAATTTACGCCGCGTATTGCGAGATGCTGGCCAAGGAGTAATGCGCGCGTTAAATGCGTTGAAGCGGTAAAACGTGCCGTGCCGGTCAGCCGATACGCTTCAACCCTTTAACCCTTCACGCTTCAACGACGGACAAAATTGGGAAAATTACCTCTTGCACGACTCCACAGTGTTGCTATATTGCGCGCTCTTTTTCGGAAGAAAGTTGAATATATTTTTATGCGACGTCCCAAAGGCATCAAAACCAAAAAGTCGGTGGCCAAGCGGTTCAAGATTACGGCGCGCGGCAAGGTTCTGCGCAACCAGGCTGGTCGGCGCCATCTGTGCCAGACCAAAAGCCCGAAACGCCGGCGCAATCTACGCGGCTCCGTGGTTGTGCATGCGACGGACGCCTACCGCATCACTCAGAACCTCCCGTTCAGCCACTGATTTTTCCATCAACACTCAACTTTCAACTATCAACTAAGTCATGCGCGTAACCAATGCCCCCGCTTCCCGAAAACGCCGCAATCGCATGTTGCAAGCGGCGAAAGGCTTCCGCCTCAAACGTTCCAAGCTTTACCGCTACGCTTCCGACGCCGTGGACCATGGCCGGCAATACGCCTACCGCGACCGCCGCGTCAAAAAGCGCACGTTCCGATACCTCTGGCAAATCCGCATCAACGCTGCCGTGCGCGGCGCCGGCCTGACCTACAGCCGTTTCATGGAAGGCTTGAATGCGGCGAAATGCACGCTCGACCGCAAGGTGCTCGCCGACATCGCTGCGCAGGACGCCGCCGCGTTTGGCGAACTGGTGAACGTTGCCAAGAACGCGCTCAAGGCCAAGCCCGGCGCTACGCTGGCGAAGGCGTAAACGATCTCAAATCGCCAATCTCAATTTTGAAATTCACGGGCGGCCAGCAATGGTCGCCCGTTTTGTTTTAACGGTAGGGACGCGCTGCCGCGCGTCCAAGCCGATCGGCAGGTCGGCCCTACCGAACGAAGAATTTCTTCTGTGACTTTTGCGCTCTTTTGCGGCTAAATCTTCGCATGTCTTTGCTGAACGACATCGAATCGCTCAAACAAACCGCGCTGGCCGAACTCAAGACCGCGCCGGACCTCGCGGCGCTCGATCACG
>CAYIOH010000690.1:0-2410 GCA_964364975.1 uncultured Bifidobacteriaceae bacterium | reverse complement strand
GGAATTCGTCACTCTGGATTTCGCGAAGGGCAATTGCGTGGCCGTGAACGGCAAGAAACTTTCGCCGCTCGGCGTGATGAAAGCGTTGAACAAACTCGGCGGCAAACACGGCGTCGGACGCGTGGACATGGTGGAGAACCGTTACGTGGGCATGAAATCGCGCGGCGTGTATGAGACGCCCGGCGGCGCGATCCTGCATTTCGCGCATCGGCAGATCGAGAGCCTCACCATGGACCGCGAAGTCATGCACCAACGCGACGCGCTCATGCCCAAGTATGCCGAACTCGTCTACAACGGCTTCTGGTTTGCGCCCGAACGGTTCGCGCTCCAGGCCTACGTGACCGCGAGCCAGAAAAATGTGACCGGCACCGTGCGCGTGAAGCTTTACAAGGGCAACATCATGGTCGCGGGCCGCAAATCCCCCGTGAGCCTCTACAACCCGCACATCGCCACGATGGAAGCCGACCCGACCAAAGCCTACAACCAGGACGACGCCACCGGCTTCATCCGGCTCAACGCCCTGCGCCTGAAAGTCGCGGCAAAGGTGCAGAGGAAAAAATAAATGGCGACTGACGGAAGAAAATTCAGATTCGTTGTCTTTATAGATGTGTTGGGAATTCGACGTGCTCTGTCACTTGGGCTTGCCGACATAGCCGACCGTAAGATTTCATCCCTTGCGGTCATAGTAGCCAAAGTGCTTGAAGCGTATCCCAAACTGTATGCACATGGAGCTACTGACTGTTTCCTAGTCTGGACCGAAGCGGGCGAAGCTTCGTGGGAAATCGTGGCAGCAACTAACTTTATTCTACAGCGGTATTTTGATCTTAATGAATCTGAAAATGTGGTCGATCTGGAGCATGCGTATCTCTTAAGGGCTGGGTTAGCGCATGGCGATGCTCGCCTTCACTCCATTCAAACTGGTAATTTGAGTCACGCTTTTCTTCTTGGAGATGGTCTTGCGCGTGCTTATGAAGCACAAGCTTTGCTGCCCGGGATGCGCTTTTTATTAAGTCCCAACTCCATCAAACAAGCTAGTCACAGTCGTGACAAGAAGCCTGAAAACGTTCCGTTGATTCAGCTGCATAAAACGCATAATCAATTAGGACAAATTGAGGCGTATGATTTTAAGTGGGCTGGTGCTTCCCAATATGCCGAAAAGCGTTTACCCCGAGCGTGTGCTTTATTTGAACATGCACTTACTGAGTTCCGGAAGGATAAGATTCCGGAGCGCGTTCTGATTCAGTATCAAGAGACGGTTCGTGCAATAATCCGATCGTGTTACGACCTAGACGTCCTGATTAAATACACCTCATGGCAACATGACAGGGTTAAATATGACAAGTATTATGCTGGCATATGGGCAGCCGCATGGGTTCGGATTTTTTTTGCTTATCAAGAGAAGGATTTGAGAAGCAGGAAGACGGTGTTGCGAGATAAATACATTTCTATAGCTGGTTCAAGGGTTGCAGGAGTTGTTTCTGAAGAACTAAAACGCAGAGGCCTTTGGAAAGACATAGTTAGAATTCTGAAGACTAGCAAAGGCTATGAGTAAGTGGAATTCCAAGGTCTCTGCCAACCTATTATTCGTGGACTCTTTGTCACCGAGAATCCCGCAGGATTTTTATTCGGCACTTTTCATCCGTGTCCATCCGTGTTCAATCTGTGGCTGAAAAAGTCATGCCCGCGCCTACGGCGCTGCGGAGGTAGGGCGCGTTACTCCGTGCGCGCCGGCCCTTGCGGACGGTTAGTCATCAGCGGACGAACGGCGGGCAGGGGACTGCCCGCCCTGCCAACTCTGGTCTTTACTTCGCTTCTCCGTCCGGCAATTCTTTCGTCACTGTTATGGATAAATTCTGGAGCATTTGCACCATGCCCATTGGCGTGGCGTTGTGTTTCGGGCCGGCCCTGATCGTCTGGTGGCTGACCCGCGACAAAGAGCCGCGCGACGACAAGACGGATTCGCACTGAGTTTTCTTCCAGCGCCTTTGTGCGCGGCTTGCTTCTTCCGACGGGTTGGGTTAAGAGTTTGGCCGAAACCCAAACTAAATCATGTCAGAACCCATCATCGCTCAAAAATCACCATTCGTGCAGAAAATGGCCCCCGGTTCTTACTGGTGGTGCGCGTGCGGCGCGTCCAAGCAACAGCCGTTCTGCGACGGTTCACACAAAGGCACGGGCTTCACGCCGAAGAAGGTGGACATCACCGAGGAGAAAACGGTGGCTTGGTGTGGCTGCAAGCACTCGAAAAACGCGTCGTTCTGCGACGGGAGTCATTTGAAACTGTGACGGGTGACAAGTAACAAGTGACAAGGCCCGCAGGGCGGGGAGCTTGTCACTTGCTACGAGTCATCCCCACCTCCTAGGCCTTTCTTTTGAAAACGTTGCTGGTGTCAGCAATATTGAGCACCGA
>CAYIOH010000689.1:0-2411 GCA_964364975.1 uncultured Bifidobacteriaceae bacterium | reverse complement strand
TGAAGCGATGGAGTTGCTGCGCCAGAAGGACGAGTTGATTCCGCAGCCGGACTGGAGGCTCGGCTTCGGCCCGGCGAAGTATTACCAGTTGAAACACACGGGTGCGCGGGTCGGTTTCATCGGCGCGATGACGAACCTGCATTTCTGCGAGACGTGCAACAAGATGCGGTTGACCGCCGACGGCAAAGTGCGTCCGTGTCTGGGCGATCACGGCGAGATTGATTTGCGTGAAGCACTGCGCCACGCGATGGATGACGCCGCAGTGCGCGAATTGTTGCTGCTCGCACTGCACCGCAAACCATTGGAGCACCAGTTTCGCGGCTCATACCAACCTTGCCGTCCGATGACCGCAATCGGCGGCTGACTCCGAACCTTCCAGGAACAAAACCAGCATGCCTCCCCTCAACCGATTCCAACGCTTCGATGTGCGCGAAATGATACGCGACGGCGGCGAACCATTCCCATTCATCCGCGAGCGCGTGGACAAGCTTGAGCCTGGCGAGGGCGTCATCATTGTTGCCCCCTTTCTGCCATCACCGCTGATCGAGAAACTTGGCAGTGAAGGTTTCGCGTCAAAGGTCGAGCGTGGCGCCGGCGCGGACTGGTTGGTTTACTTCTGGCGGGAAACTGATTGAATGATGGCATCCTTTCCGTTGCTTTGACTGAACTCAAAACCATCGCCATCGTCAACACGCTGCGAAGTTGTCAGCTATTTACCCGCCTGCCCTTGCCGGACCTTGAAAACATCGCGGCGATTACAGTGGTGAAGGCGCTCGACAAGGGCGCATACCTGTTTCACGATCACAAGGGCGATCCGGCGCAAAGATTATTTCATAATGCAACGCGGGGCGGTGAACTTCCCTTGCGTCAGCGCGGCAGGTAAAGAAAAGATCATTCATGTCTTTCGCGCCGGTGAATCGTTCGCCGAAGCGGCTCTCGCCACCAACAAAGGTTATCCCGCGGACGCGCACGATCCGAAAGAGCCCGAAGGAATTCAACCACGAATGAATAAACACGAATCAAATTCTGCGGGCAGGGCGCGTCCCACCATGAATGATTGGTTTCCATTCGTGTCCATTGGTGGGTTCGCTACGACGTTCCAAACTCCACGGGAAATTATAGATGCGCAGTGACGGTTTTTGTCGTTTGATGTTCGCGGAGTATGAAAGGCAACCGGATCAACCACGGAATCCGCGCAAGGTCGAACGCGGGCGAGCCACCCACCCTTGGCAGGAGTGTGCTCGGTGACATGGAGGATTATCGCGTTTCCTGCTTGCTTGCGCGGAAAATTGACCTTTTACTTCGACCGGAGTAACCGAACGAAACTTATGGCGCAAATCATCTACATCATCTGTCTCGGGGTCGGGCTGGTCTTCACCCTCATCAGCGCGTTTTTTGGCCATGTCTTTGGCGGCGGCCACGAAGGGCACGTGGATGGCAGCGGGGGCCACGCCGAAGCTGGCGTGGACAGCAGCGACATGCCCGGCGTCTCGGTGCTGAGTCCGACCATCATCGCGTCCTTCGTCACGGCGTTCGGCGGCTTCGGCATCATTCTCTCCCAATTCAGCCTGACCAAGCCGCCGATCATCAGCGCGCCGCTCTCTGTTCTCGGCGGATTTGTCATCGCCGGCTGCGTCCTCATGCTGTTGCGGTCGCTGTTCAGCCATACCCAAAGCTCCAGCGAATCAAAAGTGGCGAGCCTCGCCGGCATGACGGCCACCATCATCTCGCCGATTCCAGCACACGGCGTCGGCGAAATCGCTTACGTGCAGGCTGGCTCACGCTACACTGCGCCGGCGCGGCTGGAAGACGACGCCACCTCAGCAGCTAACGGGAAACTCGTCCGCATCACCCGCGTGGTCGGTTCACAATTTTACGTCACACCGGAAGAATAACTCTCAGCCAATTCAACCCAATCAAAACCCAGACTCTATGAATCCAATTCCGATGCTCGCTCAAATCAGTTCCATCTTTTCCGGTGGAATAATTCTAATCGCCATCGTCGTCATTGCGCTGGTCGTATTCATCGGCATCGCCGTCATCTTGAGCCGCTACACGAAGGTCGGCCCGAACGAAGTGCTCGTCGTGTCCGGACGCAAACACCGCTACGCCGACCCCGACGGCACGGAGCGTATGCGCGGCTTCCGCATCGTCAAAGGCGGCGGCACCTTCGTCTATCCCGTCGTCGAGAAGGTGGACATCCTTTCGCTCGAACTCCTGACCATTGATGTGCAGACACCGGAGGTTTACACGAGCAAAGGCGTGCCGGTGAAGGTGGACGGCGTCGCGCAAATCAAAGTCAAGGGCGACGACATCTCCATCGAAACCGCCGCCGAACAATTCCTCAGCAAGACCACCGACGAGATAAAGAACGTGGCCATGCAGACCTTGGAAGGCCACCTGCGCGAGAT
>CAYIOH010000688.1:0-2419 GCA_964364975.1 uncultured Bifidobacteriaceae bacterium | reverse complement strand
AATGAACGCCTCGGGGAGCTGACCGAGCACGCGCTGGCAAAAGTCATTTTGCACGCCCGCTTCCTGGAGTTTGCGGCAAAAGAGCGTCTTCTCGTAAGCTGCGCTCGGCACGCGCTCCGGCTCCGTCACAAACGGCCCGGGCGGCGTGAGCGTGATGCGCTGCTGCGCGCTGACGATGCCCGTGCGGAAGGTGATGGAGGAAATGTGCCCTTCGCCCGTGGCCCGCAGGCTCAGGATAAAACGCAGCGCGCCCTTGGGCAGTCCGGTCTGGTCGGGGTGCGGCACGATGGAAGGATTGAACAGCGCCGTGGACTCCGGGGAGTATTCGTGCGTGAAGTGAGCGCCGATGAGCGCCTGCCGTTCCGCCGAAGTTTCCCACGCCTCACCCAGGTAATGACGCACCTGCGCGAAGCGGTTGCGGAAGAAAAATTCAACGCGCTCGTGCCGATCCTCAAATTCGCCCAGCACCTGGCCCAGCAGCCGCGTGACATCTTCCTCGGAGAGCGTTAGGACACGGGCGACGATTCTCCGCGCGATGTCGTCGGTGCTGGGATAAAACGGGCGCATCAGCACCCGCGCGCGGTCCGGGGTCAGGGTTGGCCCGATGCGTTTCGCGTGGAGGGTGGCCCGTGCGCTGGTGGTCATGGTTTTTGTTCCTGCGTAGCGCCCTATCGTAGTCCGCGTCCACCGCGGAAGAAATCAAAACTAAAACGCAGCCAGGCCGTCGGAATCAAGCGGGCTGCAATTGGGTAATTCCCTTTGACGCACGTTTGCCATACGCCAGACTGAGTTTATAGCGCAGGATATTGTGGCAATGGATGCTGTCTATCGTGGCCTTGCTGAGCCAGCCCTGGCAGCACATTTCACCGGTGACCGTGGCTTTACGCGCGGCCACCGCTTGGGCGAGCGCCTCACTTAAATCATAATCGCCGCGCACACATTCGCTGTTATGACAATCCAGGCGGAACACAGACTTGGCGTGTTCGGGGTTGACCGTGTATTTGATCTGGCGGTTTCGGGTGACACCTTCGGGGCTAAAGTATCCGAATTCCACCGTCAAAGACTTCAATTCTCGAAACTTCTCCGAGAGGCTGACCGACTCATTGGTGCGCTGGCCTTCCTGCTGACGGTAATCCGCGCGCGGTGTGAATTTGTGGTGATGCATAATATCTCGATTCTTTTTCTCAGTTAAGCGCCCATGCTATCAGGAAATAGTTCGCCGTCTGTAATAATCGTCAGGAGATTTCCCGGCTTCGGGCGGCGTGCATTCAGGCCGCCCGGCTGCGCCACAGCGCTTCGCAGCGGCGAGCAACCTTGCCACGTCACCGCGGTTCACGCCGCCGCTTTTGACACGATGATTTTGCGCCGCTCATCCTTGGACTCGTAGAAATCCAGCAAGCCGTCCACGCCGCGATCCGCGCCCTGGCCGTCGCCTTCCTTGAGCGGACGGGCGTCAACGAGCGAGAGCGCCCAATGCTGGAATTGGAATGGATCGTTCTTGAGCAATTGCTGCGCGGTGCCGAAGGCGATACCGCCGAGCAGGTCGGCGATGGGTTCCAAGCCCGCACAAAAGGAAGGCGCCTCTGGTGGGTGCTTTTCGAGAAGCGTCCGGACCGGAAGGATTTGCCGCTTGACGCCCCAACCCCACCTGATACGATGCCGCACAGTAAGCGCCACCAACAACTAATGATACGTTAACCTGAAAACATTGAGGAAAACTGTATGGACATTGCAAAATTAAATTCACTGGTTTCCCGACTTTTCTTTGCCGCGGCTTTGGTGCTCTTGGCCATCGCTGTTTTGGAAAAAGCGGCGAATCTTATGGGACACACGATTCTCGGCGGCTCCTACACGCCAGGACGGTTGTTCGAACTTTCAACTCTCCTTGTGATTTTCGTGATAGCGTTACTGCTGAGGCAAATCAGAGAAGAACTGAAAAAGAATAAATAGGCTTCTAGCTTCGGGCGCTATGGTTGTAGCCACTTTCGCCGCCTTCGGCAATCTTCCCCTGTGCTTCCTTCCGGCTAGCGGCGGACGGAAAACATTTCCCACAATGACGGTGAGGTGAGCGACTGCCACCGACGGGGACGGCACTGCGTGAAGGGTGCGTCCGAATTCCCCCTCGCGTCCATGTGCGGGCAAATCGGGCCGTCTGAGCCTTAAATCAACTCCGTCTTCTTCTCCGGTTTGGCTTCGCGTTGCGCTTTGGCGAATGGATTCATCTGCGGCGGCGCGTCCACGCGCTCCGTTTGATTCAGCAAGCCTTCAATCGTCAGCAGTTGAATCTTTGGATAATCTTTGTCGTGCCAGAGCTTCGATTCGTAACGGCCTGCGTCCACCGCTTCATCGCACATGGGTTTGGTTGGCTTTTCCAGCGTGAGGAGAATTCCGCCCGCCGCTTTCTGATTGTTCACGTCGC
>CAYIOH010000687.1:0-2423 GCA_964364975.1 uncultured Bifidobacteriaceae bacterium | reverse complement strand
ACCACTTTGCTGGATGGTTTCATACGCGGCGGCAGCCTCAGCAAATTTTCCCTGCTCGTATAGTTTGTTGGCCGCTTCGAATTGCGCTGTCGCTTCACCCGGCGTGGAAACAACTGCGAAACCGTCGCCAGTTGCAAGCGTCATCAGCAGGACGAGTAGCAGCAACGTCGCGTGCGCCGCAACGGCCCGGCGGTGGGTAGGGCGCGTCACTCTGTGCGCGCCGGGGACCCGGACCTCCGCTGCCAACGGCGCGCACGAACCCCGACATCGGATGTCGGGGGGTGTGACGCGCCCTACCGCCATGGCTTTGAGGATTTTCATGCCTTCATTTCCTGCAATGCGCGCAGCGCGGTTTCGAGTTTGGGCACGATGGCCGCGAGTTCCTGCTCCGAGCGCATGGGCGCGTAACGCGCGAGGTTGGCGGCTTGAAATAATTCATGCAGCGCCGCCAGGGTGGTTTCCGGCAGTCCGCGCTGGCGTAATTTTTCATCCACCACAGCCTCGGTGATCGCGGAGGCTGGGCAATCGAGTCGCTCGCCAATCTGCTCCTGCAACAAACCAACGAGTGTTTCGAAGAAGGCGTCCGAGTCCTTGTCCACCGCGTGTTTCCGCAATTCTTCCAATCCCTCGCGAATGATCTGTGCGACTTTCCGCTGTCGGCGCAGCCGCGGGTTATTGGCGAGCGACTCCGCACGCTTGCGCCAAACGAACGCAGCGAGAAACGCCAGCACGGGCGCGGTCTGCACGGCAACAAACCAGGGTCGCAGCGCCAACGGCGGCCCGATTTGCGCCAGTGTTCCGGGCCGGGCTTTGATGTGGACGATGTCCTGCGCGGGTGGCAGTTCATTGGCGGCGGAATTTTTCACGGCGGCAACGACGGGCGCGGGCGCGGCACCACCGGGACGCACGGTCAATGCCACCGGTGGTTGGGTCAGCGTGCGATACGTTTTCGCGTCGGGGTCGAAAAATGAAAATGAGAACGCCGGCAGCTCGTGGATGTCCGTGCTTTGCGGCGTGACGATTTGCTCGAAGGTCTTTGTGCCTTGCCGGCCGAGTTGGTCGGCAAGTTCGAGGTTGACCGTCGGCGGGTAGGCCTTGAAATCCTTCCAAGAGGGTTGCGCTGGCAGCGTCAACGCTTCGAGTGCTCCGCGACCCGACATTTGCACGCGGACCGTGATGGGATCACCAGTGGCAACGTTCGTCGGGCCGGCGATGACGTTCATGGTGTAGCTACCGACCGCACCGTTGAAGTTCGGCGGAACGTTTGCCGTTGGCAACGGCAGTGACTGCACACTTTCGGCTTCCGTCGCGAGAGTAACCTGTCGTTGTTCGCCTCTGCTAAAGAGACCGCGAATTCCATATTGCTCGAACAGGTCACGCTGACGGTTGTTGGAGGGAAGTTCGACAACCACAGTGGCGGTGATCGGGCCGATGCTCAGCGGTCCAGTCTTGATCGCCGAAAGAGCGATCTGAATCGGGACGAGGGTGTAGATGCCGTTGCCGATCTGCACGCGGCGGTTTTGTCCCGGTACATTCTTGCCCACGGTAAAGCCTTCCGTCGGCATCGCCGTGAACTGAAAGTTCCCAAAATTCTGCACCACGTCGCGGAAGTAGATTTGCAACTCTGCCGTGAGGACTTCGCCGAGGTAAACTTCCTTCTTTGGCAGAACGATTCTCATGAACGCGATCTGCGATCCGGATTTGACCGCTTCGGGCGTTGGCGCGTTGGGTTTGAGAACCCGGAGCCGAATCGGTTGCGTGATGAGCTTCTCGCCACTGACCTCTGCAGTGAGCGCGGGGATTGTGAAATCGCCCACACTTTGAGGCACAAGCGTCAGTTGATATGTGTCATGAGAAATCACGGTGCCGCTCCCGAAGTCAATGCTCTGATTGACCGCGTGGCTACCGGGAGTGACGCTTAGTCCAGTGATCGGCGGCAGTTTTGGCGCAGCGTTCGGCGAGCCACCGTCGAACGTGAGCGCCAGCGACACACTTTCGCCTAGCGTAATGGTGTCGCGATCAAGCGACGCGGTGAATTTCGCGGCGCGGACGGTTTCGGCGGACAGCAGGGCATAGACGCAAAGCAGCGCCATCGGCAGAAAAAAATTCCTGCGGTGGCGCGGACTGAAGGTTGGCTGCCATTGACGGCTCTGCATCATGTTTTCGCTTCAGCGCCGCATCTTTTGCGGACGTTATATGGACAAATACAGCGCGGAATTGTTCGGAGGATTTTTGGCTTGGAGTTCCACCTTCAGGCGGTCCACCGCGTGCCGCCCCGACCGGCTGAATCAGACCCACTTCCGCTCGTATCAGGCGTATCTGCTGCACGAGCGGAAGCTGCGCCCGCTGACCGTCCGTCTGCACGTCGCCGCCTTGCGGTTCTTCTTCGTGAAGACCCTGAAGCGCCGCTACCTGCTCGATGA